>CAZNYE010000236.1:0-3030 GCA_964577185.1 uncultured Pseudomonadales bacterium
TAGAATGAGAGCCGCCGTTCCGGCTTATATGGGGTCGCAGTTTGACGGCGCGAACCCCGGCGCACGCTTTGGGCTTTATTTCCGTGGTTGGAAAGACGACGAGTGGAAGCTGGAGGATAACAAACTCCAGGCACTTCAGGGCGCAGAGCGACTAACAGAAGCCGATAAGGAAGTGCTCCGCAGCATCCGTGATCGACAGAAGGCGCAGTTTGAAGCGTCGCCCGCCAACGGCGAGCGCCTCAAGTTGGCGGCCGTTTCCACATCTCCGTTTATGACCGGCCTCGGCAACGAGCATCCGACGGAAAACGGCTTCTCATTTCTCAACCCATACGGTCTGCCCTACTTGCCCGGAAGTGCGGTGAAAGGCGTTGTTCGTCGCGCCGCCGCAGAACTCGCTGAGGGAGATGAGGACAAGTCGCGCATTGTAAAAACGCTCTTTGGTAACGAGTCCCAAGCCGGGGCTGTTCATTTTTGGGATGCCATTCCAAAACTCAGCGCAGGAAAACTTGCCATTGAAGTGATGACACCACACTTCTCCGAGTACTACCAAGGGAAAGAGGTGCCGCATGACTCCGGTAGCCCTAATCCAATTCTATTTCTGGCAGTGCCGCCCGGCTCCGAATTCAACTTCTATGTGATATGCAAACAGTCAAGGCTCGGCACCGAAGTTCCCGAATGGCGAGATATCGTGAGGGAGGCCATGTTCTACGCCTTTGATTGGCTCGGATTTGGTGCGAAGACCTCTGTGGGGTACGGGGCAATGAAACGCTCCGAGAATGAAGTCAAGAAAGAGAGAGCGCGGGAAGAAGAAGAGAGGCTTCGCAAACAGCAGGTAGAGGAAGAGAGACAATCAGCAGAAGCCGCCCGACTCAAGGAAGAAGAAGAAAAGCAGAGAGAGGCGGAGCGCGCACGAATGCCCGAAAGCGAGAGATTGTTGTTGACTGCGACTGAGACCTTAGAGCAGTGGCTGGCAGACCAAGGCAACCCAACCAAAAAACAGGCCGCGGAGACTGAGTTGAAGCGAGTAAGGGAAAGCATTCCCCGGTGGAAGGATTCGGAAGATCGGGAGCGCGCGGCGCAACTGCAGAACAGTCTCTGGGAGAATGAGAGGCCACGTCCTGGCATGAATAAGAAGCAACGAGACAGGCAGGCAAAGAAGAGAGACGACATCCTACGTCGCATACGCGAGGGCAAGTAAAATGCATCCACTGATTGAAGCCCATCGCCAAGAACTGCTCGACATGATGGCGAGTCATGGATTCAGCAACCTACGCGTGTTTGGCTCCATGGCGCGGAACGAAGCGACCAAACAGAGCGATGTGGACCTGTTGGTGGATGTCCCGGAAGACACCAGCGCGCTCACTATGGTTGGCATTGAAATGGAACTGCAAACTCTTCTAGGTCGCCGCGTTGACCTCGCCACAGAGGACATGCTGCATCCATTCTACCGAGACCGCGTATTGAAAGAGGCCAAATCGCTATGAACGAGCGGGATGCAAGTGATGCGCTACATCTACGCTACGTCCTTGAGTCCATTGAGCGAATTCAGGAGTACACAACCGGCGGGTTGGAGGAGTTCCTAGGATCGCGAATGATCCAGGATGCCGTCATACGGAACTTGCAGACCTTGGCGGAGTCCACACAAAGGTTGTCAGACGAAATCAAGAGCACACAGCCATCCACCCCTTGGGCAAAGATCGCAGGGTTGCGCAATCGGCTTGTGCATGAGTACCTTCGGATCAGTCTACGGCAAATCTGGATAGTCATCTCGCAAGACTTGGATCTCTTGCAACAGGCTGTCGAGGAGATGATGAACGGACTGGATGCCCGTGCGTCACAGCAGCCGGATGAGGGGGAAAATGATGCAAGCAGCTAATATCCACGTCTGCTTGGTTTCCGATCAGCTCTTGCCTAATCTCATTCCCGTTCTCATGGATCGTCCAACCAAGGTGTACTTGGTGTCTAGCGCGGCCATGACCGCTAGAGGAAAAGATAAGGATTTACAGCGCCTCTTAAAGCAGCGGAACATTGAAGTGGAGAACCGTAAACAGGCACCTAGTGCGGGCATTGAAGAGGTTCGAAAATTCGCCGGAAGGCTATGCGGTCAGATTCTGGCCAAGGATCGTGGCGCGTCGGTCGTGTTGAATGCAACGGGCGGGACAAAACTCTTGTCCATAGGGTTTGTGGAGGCGTTTCGGAAGGAATTCGAAGGCTATACCCTGCGCATCATCTATACCGATACCGAAAATCAAGTCATTGAATCCCTAGTGCCGATAGATCGTGCGGCAGAGCCTATGCGGAGCGTGCTCGACGCTCCGATCTATCTTGCGGCGCAAGGTATGCGCCTGAAGAATAGCGCCTGTGAAGATGATTCTTGGCGCGACCTTGCTGATGGTCGCAAGCCGCTCACGGAATATCTCGTATCGAATTGCCGGCACTTGTCGGAGTTATTCGGCGTGCTGAATGGTCTGGTACATGGCGCAAGAGGCATCCCTGGCGTATTCCTTCCCGGCGGTGAGACCTTGGGAGAAGCAAAGAAGACTCTGAACAATCGACCTAGCGGTGAATGGAGGCGTGCCCTTGGAAAAATGGTGAGTTGTGGATTGATTGGCTGGAACGGCGACAAGGAAATCGAATTCCTTTTCGAACACGCGGCCCGTTATTTGAGCGGTGGTTGGCTTGAGGAATACGCTTGGCATACCGCCAAAAAAACTGGTCTTCAAGATGTGCGTTCGTCAGTACGCTGCCAGTGGCTGGGCTTAAGTGGCGCAGATGCCCCGCAAAATGAATTCGATCTGCTTGCAGTGCACAACAACAGGTTGTTGCTGATGGAATGCAAGACAGGCTCGTTTGTTGGCGGTGACCAACAGAATATAGCATCAAAGCTCGAGAGCTTAGGACGCAACGCTGGGGGGTTGTTCGGGACAAGCTTGATGCTCAGCGCGAGAGCAATCCCTCAAGACATGCGCCAGCGACTCAGACCCCTGGCCCTTGGGTTTTTGGTAGGGGAATCCCGCGCAACGCGTTCCA
>CAZNYE010000237.1:0-4928 GCA_964577185.1 uncultured Pseudomonadales bacterium
CTCACCTGCTGCTCGAAGCGCTGAAGCTGACGCCGTTCGGCGTCAGCTTCAGCGCTTCGAGCAGCAGGTGAGGCAGCACCGCGACCATCCCGCACTCCTCGCCTGGGTGATCGGAAACGAACTCAACCACGACTTTACCAATCCGCGCGTGTACGACGCGGTCAATGACATTTCGAAGATGATCCACGATTTGGATCCGAATCATCCAACCACCACGACAACAGCCGGCATGAGTAAACAACTCGCCGACATCATCGTTGAGCGAGCGCCGGATCTGGACTTTGTGAGTGTGCAGGTCTACGGTGCACTCTTCGCGCTTGAGAAGCTTATAGCGGACTTGCCGGACGATGTGCCTGTCATGGTCACTGAATGGGGGACCCTCGGTCACTGGGAGGTCGGAAAGACGGACTGGGGCGCACCGATTGAACTGGACAGCACGCAGAAGGCGCGCATCTTTTTGAGAGGCTATATGGAAGTCCTTGCGCCACTTGCGGGGCGCGTGGTCGGCGACTACGTGTTCATCTGGGGTCAAAAGCAGGAACGCACACCCACTTGGTACGGCATGTTTGTGGATGGCGCGCCAACCCAGGCTGTGGGCGTGATGCAGCGCATTTGGACGCGGAAGATTCCGACTGAGCTGGCACCCTCGATAGAGCGACTTAGACTGAACGGACGGGTTGCGCAAGACAACGTTCGTCTTGTCCCGGGTGGAACATATGAGGCGGAGGTGTCCGCGTTCGATTCCGAGTCCGAAACCCTGCGCTATTCTTGGCGATTGCTCGAAGAAAGCCGTGCGACGCAAAGAGGCGGCGACTTTGAAGAAACGCCACCCGAACATCCGCATTATCTCGGAGAGACGAGCGGCGCGAAGATCGAACTGCGTGCGCCGGAGGAAACTGGGACCTATCGATTGTTCGTCTATGTGCACGATGAGTCCGGCGCGGTGGCGCACGCCAATATCCCCTTCTTGTCGGGACGAAGGGCCAAATAGGCAGTCGGTGCCCGTCTCCCAAGAGCAATAGCGTGGGTGACGATACGTGCCAACGCATGGGCGTACAATGCGCCGTTTTCCCTTGTCATCGACATGCATCGCATCAAGACCTTCAACCGAATTGCCAAACGAGGCTTGCAGAGATTTCCGCGTGAGCGATTCGATGTAAGGGAGGATGTTGACGAACCTCACGCGATCTTGCTTCGTAGCCACAAGCTCGGATTGGATGATGCCAATCCGGACCTTCTGGCGGTGGCTCGTGCCGGTGCTGGCATCAACAACATTCCTGTGGACGAATACACCGAACTCGGCATAGTCGTCTTTAACACCCCCGGCGCCAACGCCAATTCAGTCAAAGAGTTGGTGGTGGCCGCAATGCTGTTGGGGTCGCGCGATATAGTTGGAGGCATCAAGTTTGTCGATGGCATTCCGAAGGATCAAAAAGACCTCCATCAACTGGTCGAATCAAGCAAGAAGATGTACAGGGGCCACGAGATTCAAGGGCGGACGCTGGGCATTGTTGGACTCGGCAATATAGGGTCGAGAGTTGCTCGCGCGGCGCTTGATCTTGGTATGGAGGTGGTGGGATACGACCCTTCCTTGTCCGTCAGCGCCGCTTGGCGCGTGCCGAGTCAGGTTGGGCAGATGGAAAGCCTGCAAAGCCTGTTCGAGAGGTCTGACTATGTGAGCCTGCATGTGCCGCTCAATGATGGCACGGCGCACATGGTGAACCGCGAGACGTTGAAACATTTTCGCGGCGGTGCGGTGCTGCTGAATTTCGCCCGTGAGGAGGTGGTGAACGGTGCGGACACGAGGGACGCATTGGTGTCGGGAAAGCTGCGCTGGTATTTTTCTGATTTTCCGGTGGCAGAGTTACTTGGACTGCCCAACGTGCATTGCACGCCGCATCTGGGGGCGAGCACTGGCGAGGCCGAGGAAAACTGTGCGGTAATGGCCGCCGATCAACTGGTCGAGTTCTTGCGCACCGGCAACATTCGCAACTCGGTCAACTTCCCCGAGGTGTCGCTCGACCCTTCGCCGGGGTGGCGTATCGCCATCACCAACGCGAATGTTCCGACGATACTCGGGCAGGTCACGTCGGTTCTGGCGCAACGCAAAATCAATGTCATCGACATGATCAATAAGAGCCGCGATGCTGTTGCCTACAACTTGATCGATATTGAAGCGGAGCCCGACGAGGACTTGATTGCACACATAGGTGCGATCGAATCTGTTATTAATCTGCGCGTGCTCGAGTAGGCCGAACTCTCCAGGCGAGTTTCTGGGTCAGGGGTTGGGGTGCGCCCAGTATCTGGCTCACGACGAGGTCGGCGCACAAGGGTGCGAGCACACTGCCGAAAGCGCCGTGCGCGGTGTTGACAAACAGACCCGCGGCGACCTCTCCCGCCATCGGCAATCGATCCTGGTGATAGACGCGCTGTCCGCGCCAGCAGCCTTGATGCCCGGGCTTGAAATCGGCCCCAAGCGCATGAAACCAATCCTCCGTGCGCTTGAGGTTCTCTTGTCTCGCTTCTAATTCAGTCAAGGGATTCTGTTCGTGGGTGGCGCCGAGCGCAACTTGGTTCCCTTTGAGAGGCGCGGCAAATCCTTTCCCAACGAGGGCGATTGGCAGCGAACGAGTCGTTCTCACGATGTCCATTTGGCCAGCAACGCACAGAGCGTGGAGGTGAGGAACCAGTCTCAAGCTGCCCGCACCCACGCAAACAACCAGTTGCTCGAAGCTCTGACTGGCACCCTGTCGCAACGTGAGCCTCCATCGTTTGTCCTCGGCTTCGCAAGACATCACTTCCTCCTTGTGAAGGGTGACCCGTGCATGGCTGAGCAAGTGATCGAGGATTTCTCGGCGTACAAGGTGACACTGCGAGTGCCAGAGGCTGTTGGCAATCCCTGAGAAATTCGTGAGGTCACGGGATTCGGCAGGTCCGAGCAGACGAATCGAATCGTCTGCCTGTCCCCATATTTCCGAGCTGCGCTCCATTCGACGTAGCTCTCGTGCCTCGACCGGCGCTTCCAAGATGCCTTGTTGCGCACCCAATCTGCGGTACCAGTCATTGCTATAACCCTTTGCCAGGGCGCGCAACTGCGTGATTGGATTGGCAGGGTCGCCGAGTCGGGCATGGGCAAGCGCGATTGGCATGGCGGCGGAACCCATGTCGAAGACGTGAACGGAGATTCCTCGCAGTGCTAGGAGATGCGCCGTAAACGCGCCGGCAAAACTGGCACCCACCACACCCACCTCCGAGATCTTGCGAGAGACGCTCGGAACTTCTTTGCGAAATATTCCAGCAAGGCTATGGCGTTTGTGCGGTCGCTGATCAACGCGCCGCATCTCGAAGCCCACGGATTCAAGCCGTCGACGCACTTCTCCGCGTGCCGTGAAGGTGGAGAGACGTGCGCCGTCTTCACTATGCCCCGCCATCTCTGCGAGCAGCGCTTGATGCCACATCTCTGGGTTGCATCCCGGGTCGAATCCGTCGAGCAACCAGGCGTGGCAACGACCAGTGAAGTCCGAGAGCCCTTCATAGGCATCGCCCAAATAGAGCAGGAGTCGAATCCTGCCGTTCGCGAGGTGGCGACTGTGCCAACCCTCAAGCAGATGAGGCCAGCAATCGATGAGTTCGTCTACCAATGCCAAGGGCGGCGAATGACCCTTGGCAACTCTCGCGAGATCTGCCCGAGTGAGCGGGTGCTTTTCGAAAGCTATGTAGTCGAGATGAGTGGATTCCGAGGCGTTTTCGAGAAAGGCTTCGCACAGGGAAAGGAAGTTGAGACCGGTGCCAAATCCAAGTTCGCCGATTCGAAGACAGGTTTCTTGTGACTTGCGGAACAAGGTCGTGAGCCGCATGGGCTCAATAAACACTCGCTGCGTTTCGTTTTGCCCATCGCGCGCGAAGTAGATGTCTCCGAAGTCGAGGGAGCGGGGTTGATTGCCTGTCAGTTCAATGCGCGCTGGGGAGAGGAACATTGCAGCTACCCCCTTTCTCCCATCTTCTTTGTTCAGGTATTATGATGCGCCCTGACAAGTGATTCGGGCAATCAGTGATTGATTTCATGCCCCTTGTGGAGCCCCTGTTCTTTGGGCTCTTGGCACCTTCCTTCCTCACAATGGCGCTCATCGTATTGGTGACGACGCAGTTCACGCTTATGTCCGTGACTGTGTATCTGCATCGGCATTCCGCGCATCGATCCTTGGACTTGCATCCCGGATTGCAACATGTGCTGCGCTTTTGGCTGTGGCTGACCACTGGTATGAATACCAAGGAGTGGACTGCCATTCATCGCAAGCACCATGCCTTCGCTGAGACAGAGGAAGACCCGCATAGTCCAGTGTATTTTGGGATAGGCAAGGTGCTTTGGACAGGCGCCGATATTTATCGCATGGGATGCGCCCCCGAAGTCTTGGAGAAGTATGGGGTCGGCACACCTGACGACTGGGTCGAACGGAAGGTATATACGCCTCATTCAATGAAGGGCATCCTTTCCTTGCTGGTCATAGAAACCCTGCTCTTCGGAGTGCCGGGAGTTGCCATGTGGGCTGTGCAGATGGCGTGGATTCCCTTTTTTGCCGCTGGTGTAATCAATGGGCTGGGCCATTGGGTTGGTTATAGGAATTTTGAAGTCAAGGATAAATCCAACAATCTCGTGCCAATTGGGGTGTTCATAGGCGGGGAGGAGCTGCACAACAATCACCATACCTATCCTAATTCAGCGAAGTTGTCGGTGAAGGCTTGGGAATTTGATCTGGGGTGGGGTTGGATTCGACTGTTCCAGTTCTTCGGCCTGGCACGACCTCTGAGTACTGGGCCGGTGGTCGACAGGGTTCCCGGCAAGCAGGGAATTGATCGAGACACGGTGCTGGCAGCTATCAATGACCGGTTTCGCGTAATGTCCGACTTTAGTAGGCGGGTCATTATGC
>CAZNYE010000238.1:0-5743 GCA_964577185.1 uncultured Pseudomonadales bacterium
CAAGTGCTGAAATGGCTCTACCATCAGCGCGAACTCGACGCGCAAGGCTGGTCAAATCATTCCAAACCGCTGCGCACTCAAATTGCTTCTCTAACACGAAGCGAATTGCCGGAAGTGCTTGAAGAGCGTGTTGCCAAGGATGGTGTGCGCAAGTTTTTGACGCGTCCAATTGGCCTTGGCAAGGAGAGCGCCATTGAAACTGTGCTCATCCCGGACGGTAATCGCAATACACTGTGCGTGTCTTCCCAGGTAGGCTGTGCATTGGGCTGTACCTTCTGCGCCACAGGAATGCGAGGATTCACCGCGAATCTCAGTACCGCCGATATTATTGGACAGGTTTGGATCGTTGCCGAAAGGCTGCGGGAACTTGGTTGTGCGCACGGGATCACAAATGTTGTGTTCATGGGCATGGGGGAACCCCTGCTCAATTTCGAGCCGGTGATGCGTGCTGTGGATCTCATGATTGACGATTGCGGGTTTGGGCTCGCCAATCATCGGGTGACCATAAGCACTGCCGGTGTGGTGCCGGGGATACACGATATGAAAGGGCGCACCAGTGCCTCCCTGGCTATTTCGCTTCACGCGGCGAATGATGAATTGCGTTCGAGCTTGGTGCCGATCAATCGCAAGTACAAGATAGATAGTCTGCTGTCGAGTGCGAGAGCCTACTTGGAAACACTTGCTCCGCGTCGCCGCCTGACCATGGAATACACGCTGATTCGAGACGTGAACGATTCCCCGGCACAGGCTAGCGAGCTTGCGGGGCTGCTCGCGGAGCTGCGCTGCAATGTGAATCTCATCCCCTTCAACCCGATTGCTGGCTCCGGGTTCAAGCGCCCAACCGAGAAAGCCATCCGGACGTTTCAGCGCGTGCTCTTGAATGAGCGCTGCTCGTCCATCGTGCGGAGGACGCGTGGCGAAGAGATCAATGCTGCTTGCGGACAGCTCGTCGGCGGGTTATTGCCAAGTCGGCAACAATCGCGGCGAATTACGAGCCGGTTCGAAGCGGATCTGATTGAAATATCAGCGAATGCGGCATGATGCAAAGATCAATGGCTGCAGGAAATCGTGCCACGATCGAGGAGGCTGCGGAAGCATTCAAGAGTGCGCGGCTTGCGGCTGGGTTGACACAGGACGAGGTCGCGGACGCCCTCAAGATCACCCGCGAAAAGGTGATTCGACTCGAAAGCGGCGAGTTGGATGAACTTCCTCCCTTGATCTATGTCAAGGGGTATGTGCGAGAGTTCGAACGTATCCTGGGACTTGACCCACAGAGCATTGAGCAGCCATTCGTGCGCGCCATTGAAGGGACTTCGCGCCACGCCAACAACAAGGCACCGTCACCCGTGCAAAGCACAATGTATACCTCACCCGGTCAAAGAGTCTCTATCGTCCTGCGTGCACACCCGGGACGAGCGCTTACCGCAATTCTCTTGGTTGCGCTAGCGGGAATTGCTTTCGCGGCTTGGTGGGCGTTCGCTTCCTAGCCCATGTCCCCTATAAGGTCCATTCGTGGCATGCGCGACCTCTTGCCCGACGAGAGTGAGGTATGGGCGCAGGTTGAAAAGGTCGTGTACAACACCCTACGCTCTTTCGGCTACCGAGAAATCCGGCTTCCGCTTGTTGAAACCACCGCGCTTTTTCAGCGCAGTGTGGGCGACACAACGGACATTGTTGAAAAAGAGATGTACAGCTTCGAAAGTCGCGATGGTGAATCGCTCACCCTCAGACCCGAAGGCACCGCCGGTTGTGTGCGTGCGGCGCTTCAGCATGGACTGGCATTCAACCGTGTTTCACGCCTCTGGTATCGCGGACCCATGTTTCGCTATGAGAGACCACAGAAAGGGCGCTATCGCCAGTTTGAACAGACTGGGGTGGAAGCCTTCGGCATAGCCGCCCCGGCGCTCGATGCGGAACTCATTGAAATCAATTGCAGGTATCTAGAAGCGCTCGGTCTCTCCGAGCATGTCAGGCTGCGCATCAATTCGCTTGGGACAAGGGCGTCACGGCGCCTCTATGTTGAGCGGTTGAGGGCCTATCTGGAATCGCGCCGCGAAGCCTTGGATGCGGACAGTATTCGCCGGCTTGAGCGTAATCCGTTGCGGGTGCTGGACTCCAAGGATGTGTCCACGCGGCAAGTAATCGCCGAGGCACCGGGTATTGAGGAAAGTCTGGATGATGATTCTCGTCGACATTTCCAAGTGGTACTTGAACTACTGGAAGGTTCGGCGATCGAATATCAGCTCGACCAAGGACTGGTGCGGGGATTGGACTATTACACCCACACGGTTTTCGAGTTCGAGACCGAGATGCTGGGAGCACAGGGCGCCATATCTGGAGGCGGTCGATACGATGGCTTGGTGGAGGCATTGGGTGGTCGACCGACGCCGGGGGCGGGGTTCGCCATAGGGATGGACCGATTGGTGCTCTTATATCAAGGCGTCCAGGGTGAAGCCTCGGCTTCCAGAGCACATATCGTTTATTGTGTGGCGGTTGATTTCGAGAGTATGTCCTACTTGATGCGCTGTGCGAACCGGTTGCGTGTCGACTTGAAGCGCTTTCAGGTGATAGTGGATACCGCCGGCGGCAAACTTGCCACGCAAATGCGCCGAGCGGACCGGGAAGGCGCGACCTGGGCAGTGATTGCCGGAGAAAATGAGCGTGCGTCGGGCACCCTGACCTTGAAACCGATGAGAGAAGTGGGAGAACAGCAAAGCCTCACGTATGATGCGCTTGTTCTGCGACTGCGCGTATCTGATACTCGCGACGGACAGACAAAAAGACCAATAGACAAAAAGACCAATAGACTAATAGACAAATGAACAGCCAGATAAATAACAAGGCGGACTCGTGAATGGCTGGCGCGCTCCAAGGGAGTCCCGTGTCAATTGGTTGATGTGACTTATGGCAGACCATCTAGAAGACGAGGAGATCGTCGAGCGAATTCGAAGCTGGTGGCGTGAGAACGGCGTGTCACTTGTAGGCAGCGTTTTGCTGGTTGTGGGAGGTTGGCTTGGCTGGAACTGGTACGACTCCAGCGTAGAGCAAAAGGCTGAGGAGTCCTTTGATCAGTTTTCGCGCTACGTGGAACTGCGTCAGGCGGGCGAAGCTGAATCGGATGAAGCCTTAGAGATACTTGCGGTGCTGGACGAGGCGCATCAAGGTTCTGCCGGACAGCTCTTGAGCCTCCTGTACCGTTCCGGTGACGCGGTGGAGGCTGATGAGATGCAGGTCGCGGCTGGGCATCTGGAGCAGGCTGTGGAAAGTGCTTCCGACGAACAGATGAGAGAGCTTGCGCGAATGCGCCTCGCACGTGTGTATCTTGAACAGGACAGAATTGATGAAGCACAAGCCCTTTTGAACTCGCATGGAGGCGTGGGCTTTTTGTCAATGCGAAGAGAATTGCAGGGTGATATTCATACTCGATTGGGAGACACGCAGGCGGCCCGAGCTTCCTATCAGGCGGCGATTGAGGCGGAAGAGGCTTCAGGAGAGGCTGGTCTGTGGCCTTTTCTGTCTATGAAGCTGTATGGGACCACTCATGATGATAATGGCGAGCTGTCGTCCGACGCGGGAGATCAAGCTCCGGAGGAGTCGGATGATGCGCTCCGAGTGAGTGATGATTTCGAGCACTCGCCAAGCGTCGAGGAGGGTTTGAACTTAGAGCAGGAAACCGACTAGGCTGGGAAATACGGAATTTACTGACGAAGGGGCGTGAAGATGCGGCGGTGTAACCATTGGCGAAGCGTGTCGGTGCGAGTGTTTTGCCTCGCGTTGGTGCTGAGCCTGCTCACAGGCTGTGCGGCACTCGGAAAATTGAAATTCTGGGGCGATGATGATGATGAGGCCAAAGCCCCTATGCCTCTTCCTGATATCAACGCCGAGGTGTCACTGAAACGTGAGTGGAGCGCGAGCGTCGGAAAGGGGCTTGGAGAAAAGTATGCTCGTCTGGTGCCTGCATTGCTGGCTGATCTTGTCATTGCGGCGGATGCTTTCGGCACAGTAGCCGCCTACGACCGATT
Organism: uncultured Pseudomonadales bacterium; assembly: GCA_964577185.1. Lineage (GTDB taxonomy): Bacteria > Pseudomonadota > Gammaproteobacteria > Pseudomonadales > Azotimanducaceae > Azotimanducus. Next base: position 4,023 of record CAZNYE010000238.1, read on the forward strand.
CACTGGAAAGCGACGCTGGCGGACTCGTATTGAAGCTGTCGACGAAGGGTTCGGTTTCGGATTTGGGGCCAAGCGGGACAGTGCCTTTGTGACTGCAGGCGTGGCTGCGGGTGAGGGTGTGGCGGTCGTCGGAACCTCGAATGGTGAAGCCATTGCGCTTGATGTGGCGACGGGCCGGGTACTGTGGCGAGTCGAGATTTCCAGCGAGGCCGAGGGCCGCCCGGCGGTGGGCGGCGGCCTTGCGTACATCATGGCGGTGGATGGCCGATTGGTTGCGCTCGACCTCTTGAGCGGGCATGAGCGATGGAATCATGATGGACAAGTGCCAGTGCTCACCCTGCGTGGCGGTGGCACCTTGACCTATGCCGAAGGAGTTGTATATGCGCCCTTTGCCAATGGCAAGCTGGTGGCGCTTGATGGTGAAGATGGGGATATTCGTTGGGAGCATCGGATGAGCCTCTCTCAGGGCCGCTCGGAGCTACAACGCATCATTGATGTCGATAGCGGCGCCTTGGTGTTGGGTCGCTTCATATACAGCGTGAACTACAATGGCAATCTAAAATCTCTACGCCGCACTGATGGCACAAGCGTGTGGGAGCTCAAGATATCGAGCTTTCAACCCTTGGCCACCGGTTACGGCAATGTTTATGTGGTCAACGACGAAGATGGCCTGATTGCGGTTGATCAGCGAGAAGCCAATGTCTTGTGGCGACAGGAGCGCTTGCTGAGGCGGGAACTGACCGCTCCTACCGTAGCTTCGAGTTACTTGGTGGTGGGAGATGGTCAAGGCTACATACACTTGGTTGCTCAGTCGGACGGGCGATTGGTCGGGCGCGCCAAGGCCGGCAGAGGACTCTACTCACCGCTGTTATTCGCAGATGGATACATCTACTGCTACGATGGAGGAGGAAGACTCAGCGCCTATACGATTTCATAGGCGTCTTGAACATCACACCCTGGCTTCGAAGCGTGATGTTCGATATGGAGCGGCCAAACGCGGTACGGGCATGGAGTCTGCGCAGCAGAAACGAAGGGCGAGCAAAGTCTATCGCGCAATGGAAAATTTCATTGGATGTTGGGTTGAAAATGAAGGATGCATTCAAAATACCCTGGTTTTTATTGATTTGTTTCAAGCCGATCCAATGGGGTTTTTTGTTGCGCAGACTCCGTGCCCAGCTTCAACGCGATCTTCCCATGAAGATAAGATAATCCCATGACCAAAACCCTCGCCTTGGTTGGGCGCCCGAACGTCGGCAAGTCGACCCTGTTTAATCGCTTGACCCGAACTCGAGACGCGCTGGTTGCGGACATTGAAGGGGTCACGCGGGACCGGCGCTACGGACGCATGCGGATTGGCGAATCCTGGCTTACGCTCATCGATACTGGCGGCTTTGGGAGTGAAGATGAATTCGGGAGCTTGGTTGGCCAGCAAATCCAAGCCGCGCTTGAGGATACAGACCTTGCACTCTTGATGTTAGATGCTCGTGTCGGTCCTGTGCCGGGCGACTATGACTTGCTGGACAGATTGCGACGCCTCCATTGCCCGGTCCTTGGGCTTGCCAACAAATGTGACGCCATCGACATAGAAGCATTGCTGGGAGCCTTTGGCGAACTCGGTTTGAAGGATGCTGTGCTCCCTATTTCTGCCCTCCGCGGACAGGGAATACGCGGACTTATGGAGTTTTTGGAATCCAACCTTGAGCTTGGGGAGGACGCACCAC
>CAZNYE010000239.1:0-4126 GCA_964577185.1 uncultured Pseudomonadales bacterium
GGATGCAGGCGGCGGGCACATCGTCGGAGTTGGTGAGAGTGCTGGAGGGGAGAAAATCGCGGAGAAATCCGACCAAACCGTTTCCGGCATTTCGAATGATGGCCGCATGGACGAAATAGGTCGAATGATTATTGAATGTCGCGATGGCGGGGATTTTCTTCAGGCGCTTGGGGTCGGCAAGTAGAACCTGAGGGTGACCGGTACGTCTGACCAAAAAACCGCTACCTCGGGCGGCAAGAGTCTGCAAAAATCTGATTGTTCGGGTTTTTTCCTCCTTGCGCGACGAGACGCTCGTTTCGTGGCAAGGAGGTCACTACCACTCGTCAAAGTGCACAATCGGCTCGAGCGGGCGGCGGGGGCCGGGCTTAAAGTCAGTTCCTAACGTGTAGGCCACAGGTATCAATCCCACCTGCATCACCGAGTCATAGGGTATTGAGAGAATTCTTGCCGTCTCCCGTTCCTTCATCAGGTGCAGGGTGGTCAGGCAAGTACCAAGACCACGGGCGCGGGCCGCAAGCATGAAACTCCAAGCCGCCGGAATAATCGAGCCCAGGATGCTCGCATGCAGAATGCTCGAACCCGGCATGCCCGGGCTGTCTGTACGCGGCGAAATACAGGGAATAAACAACACAGGCACGCGCCCAAGATTATCGGCCAGATATTGTGCGGAAGAGGCGACCCGGTCTTGTACTTGTTGATCCTGCTCGGAGAGGCCCTCCTGCGCCGTCGGACTCATTGGGCCCTGCACGTATTTTTCGAATTCATCCTTATAGAGCTCTGCAATGCGCTCCCTTTTGGTTTGGTCAGTGACAAACATGAACTGCCATTCTTGTGCATTCGAACCCGAGGGGGCCTGCAGGGCAATGGAAAGGCACTCCAATAGCACCTCCTTCGGTACCGGGCGATCAAAGTCGAGACGCTTACGAACCGCACGCGTGGTCGAAAGGAGTTCGTCGTTGGTCAAGTTGAGTTGCGACATAACAGTTTCCTAATTTCTAAAAGGACCGAGGCATTCCGAGCACATGTTCGCCAAGATAGCTCAGAATGAGGTTGGTGGAAATGGGTGCGATCTGATAGAGGCGTGTCTCGCGAAGCTTGCGCTCAATATGGTACTCGGTCGCGAAACCAAATCCCCCGTGTGTCTGCAGCGCGACATCGCCAGCGTGCCAAGAAGCCTCTGAAGCGAGCAGCTTGGCCATGTTGGCTTCTGCCCCACAGGGCTCGTTGTCTTCAAAGAGAAGCGCCGCCTTTTCCACCATGAGAGAGGCGGCTTCCACTTCCGCGTAGCACCGAGCAATCGGAAATTGCACACCTTGGTTCTGGCCAATGGGTCGGTCGAACACCACCCGTTCGTTGGCGTAGGCGGAGGCCTTATCAATAAAGTAGCGACCGTCACCAACACACTCAGCGGCAATCAGAATGCGCTCGGCATTCATGCCATCGAGAATCACTCGAAAGCCCTCTCCCTCCTTGCCAAGCAGGTTCTCACTCGGCACTTCCAAATCGTCAAAAAAAAGCTGACAAGAATGATGATTGATCATTGAAGGGATCGGACGATATTCGAAGCCTTTGCCGACCGAGACCTTGAGATCCACTATGAACGCGGACATACCCTGGGTTTTCCGTGCCACTTCGGCCCTTGGTGTGGTTCGAGCGAGCAGCACCATCAGATCAGAGTGTTCGACCCGGCTGATCCACACCTTTTGGCCGCTGATTCGGTAGACATCACCGTCGCGTACAGCCACTGTCTTGAGGTTGGTGGTGTCGGTTCCAGTGCTCGGCTCGGTCACCCCGAAGCACTGAAGGCGCAGGTCCCCGGAAGCGATCTTTGGCAGGTACTGCTGCTTTTGCTCTGGATTTCCGTGGCGAAGGATCGAGCCCATCACGTACATCTGCGCATGACAGGCACCAGCATGGGCACCGGAGCGGGAGATCTCCTCCATGATGGCCGCAGCTTCAAGCAGCGCGAGTCCAGAGCCGCCGTACTCTGTCGGGATGAGCGCCCCAAGAAATCCCTTGCCGGTAAGTTCCTGTACGAAGTCGGTGGGGTAATCGTGTTCCTTGTCGAGTTCGCGCCAGTATTCCTCGCCAAAGGAGTCGCAGAGAGCCCGTACGGCCGACTTGATGTCACTGATCTCGGAGCGGCGGGTTGAATCAATCACTGTTCAATCCTTGATTTTGAGTTGCGGCGTACTCTAACAGGCTAGTCTTGAATTCGGGAAGTGGGAACCCAAAGCCGATTGCCCAGGTGATCAAGACTCGCCGACGGCTTCTACCAACGCTTCGACCAATTTGCGAGACAGTCGAAACTTGTTCGCCTCAAGCCTCTTGAGAGCCAAGTGAATACTCGCGATCAAACCTTGTTTCTTGGCTGCGACCAGAACACCGGCCAGACCTGTGATGGTGAGTCCCTTGGCTTTAGCGTGAGCACAACCGGAAAGGTCGTCCACGCACCAGGCAGGGTGCAGGATGAGTCAACGCGAGGCACAAAGTGCTGGCTTCCCCTTCGCCAAGAGTTGGGAATTCACTCTTGCCTGAAGGAGCGTCCACCGCGGCAATCCACCCTGTTTGAATCGCATCGGCGAGCCCGCGAGACCCCGGCAGCTCACCCTTTCCCAGTACTTCTTGACACACCGCATGAGTAATCGTGATTTCAGCAAATAGTTTTCGCGGCAGATCAAATTCGCCTGCTGAGGCAAGGCCAATCAGCGGACTGGAGTCAGCTAAGGCGATTTGCTCCGCCATGCCTCAATGGTCTCAATGTCGACAGCTAGTGAAACTTCATTGGTTCGTTCACCAGTACGCTCATATCTCTGCTCGTGGCGCTCAGCCTAGAATACCTGCCTTCGCCATCAAGTTTGCCAAGCCCTAACGACCGGCCTGCTTGTCGAAAGGACCGAATCACACCCTGCTCATTGCGATTCACGGAGAACTGCTCGAAATTCCTGATCTTTGACACGCAGGGGAGCGACGCGGGGCCCCTCGCTATGATCGAGCTGCCAGTCCAGATCGGTTGGAACGCACACGGACACAACATGAATCTGGCCTGGGTTGAAATACCGCAATTGATTCGCCGCCTTTTCGGCGGCGGTCTCATTCCGTCGGGGGTTCTACCCGCAGGTTCAGACTTGTTCGGGTTGGCAGCAAACTGCTCTAACAGGCGGCCTCTTCAATTGGAAACCAAGGCTATGAATGAGCTTAGGAGCCAGTGCGCTCTTTCACCACCACCAGTACGCTGACTTCTTTGCTCGCGGCGCTGAGTATTGAATATCGTCCCTGTTCATCGAATTCCGAATATTCCAGCAGCCAGCCTGCCTGACGAAAGGACTCGATCACGCCCCGTTCATTGCTCTTGACCCCACGCACCACCGAATCTTCGCTGGGTTGACCACGCACCCAAGAAAGCAGCAGATCGACGGGAATGGTCCACCCCAACTGTTCCCTGAGAATTTCGTCCGGCGGACCGGACGCACTTGTCTCCCCGCTCTCGATGCTCAAGATTTCCGAATTGCCGTACAGGTGAGTCGTGCCCGCACCCATAGCACCCCAGAGGTACGCATCGAATCCGGTCTGAGTTTGCGTCCAGCGCAGGTTGGAGGAAACAACCTCGTCGGGAAGTGTGATTTTAATGCGACCTTGCAACGAAACGCCGCTGGGCGCCTCGGGCAGTGGGGGCAAGCTTTGGCAGGCGCACAATGCCAAGGCCGCCAAGATTGGGACAAGCGGTTTCATTGTGGCGTTCGGCTCCTGACGAGAGTTAGTGTCACCACTGCAATCATGTGCGAAAACAGCTTCATTTCATAGTGTGAGGAATGCGCGTCTGTTGGACTCTAAGCGTCGCCGCAGAATATAAGACTTGCGTGCTCTCGTCCTGTCAGTTCGCGTTAAAATCCGCAGCTTGGGGTTTGAACTCGCACCTTGTGGTATTGAAGATGCTGATAGATGGCATTCACACGGCAGGGCAATCGATATGAAAACGCTTCGCAATGAAGTTGGCTTGCGAATTGATGACCTAAATGATAGTCCAGAACTCGAGGAAAGGGTGCAAAAGTACTTCAGTATATTGAAGGATTACATGACGCTCACGGAAGCCACAAGACCTTCCATTTTCGGCGAAGCCCGTGCT
>CAZNYE010000240.1:0-5717 GCA_964577185.1 uncultured Pseudomonadales bacterium
GTCTTGGCAAGCGGGATTTGCAGGCATTCACTGATTTCCTGGGCGAAGGCTGGATGCGAATTGCCAGCCACCAATTTGACACGGGTCTTGATGTCCATCACGAAAGTGCCCACTTGCGTGGAAAAGGGCGGCAGAAGTATACCGCCAGACTATCGTCCAACCATCCAATGGACAGGCAAGCTCATGTAACATCACAAAGTTCATTCACCAACATTTTGAATTTGGATGGCTTTCAGGCTCTTTACCTCCGAGTCAGTCTCGGAAGGACACCCCGACAAGGTCGCCGATCAGATCTCCGACGCAATTCTCGATGCTCACTTGGCCGTGGATGCTGGTTCCCGCGTTGCCTGCGAAACCATGATTAGCCGCAACGGCGTCGTGGTTGCTGGTGAGTATCGTTCCAAAGCGCGGATTTCGGTCGAACAGGTGGTACGGGACACCTTGTGCCGCATCGGATACGACGGCGAGGACGCTTGGTTTGATGGCCGCGGCTGCTCGGTGTTTCTGTGCATGGGGCCGCAGGCCGCGGAAATCGCGCAGGGGGTCGATGAGAGCGAAGACCACGAGCAGGGGGCGGGCGACCAGGGAATGATGTTCGGCTTCGCCTGTGATGAGACCGAGGAATACATGCCGGCGCCGATCGCCTATGCGCACAGGCTGATGCGTCGTCAATCAGAATTGCGAAAATCCGGTGAGCTTCCCTGGCTCGGTCCTGATGCCAAGAGTCAGGTGACCTTCGAATACGCAAATGGAACGCCTCGGAGCATCGAATGCGTGGTTCTTTCGACCCTGCACACAAAAGACATGGATCAGGATGAGGTCTGTTCCGAAGTGACTAGACATATCATCGAGCCGACGCTGAAGGGTTTGATGAGCAATCAGGTGAAGGTGTTTGTGAATCCGACGGGCAGCTTCACGGATGGTGGACCTAGGGTGGACGCGGGCCTTACTGGGCGCAAAATCATCGTCGACACCTATGGCGGCATGGCTAGGCACGGCGGAGGCGCCTTCTCGGGAAAGGATCCATCAAAGGTGGATCGATCCGCTGCCTACGCCGCGCGTCACGCGGCCAAGAACATTGTCGCGGCGGGTGTTGCGAGACGTTGCGAACTCCAGGTCTCCTATGCGATCGGGCAAGCCGAGCCAACGTCGGTTGCCTTGGAGTTTCACGGTACGCTGAAAGACGGGCTCGACGCGGAAGAGGTCGAAGGCGTGGCGGCGGATATTTTCGATATGCGCCCCAAGGCAATCGTTGACCGACTTGATCTTTTGCGCCCGATCTATAGCCCCACGGCCGCCTACGGCCACTTTGGTCGCAGCAGTGAAAATGGACTGTTTCCTTGGGAGCGCCTAGACAAGGTTGAAGAAGTGCGTGAGGCATTGGGCCTGAGGGGCTAGAATGGCGAGTCCGAATCGAGAGAAAGCCTTGTAGGAATGTAGGCCAAGAAGCGCATCGAACCGGGGGCAGGGCATGGCTGAAGATCTGCTGAAAGAAGAGGACATCCTCGATCCAGAATTGGATCGTCTGATGGGGTCAAAAGCGCATCGCGGCGATATCAAGTGCGCGGCTTGCGGTTATCCGATTTCAAGCAGCGATCAGCGAATTGATGTTTCCGGTCGCCATGACCATCATTGCGTCAATCCCCTTGGCTACAGGTTCCATATTGGTTGCTTTGGCGAAGCCTTGGGCTGTGCCATTTCTGGCAGTCCAGCGGCGGCCGATAGCTGGTTTCCGAGGTACAGATGGCAGTACGCAAGCTGTTCACGTTGCGCAAAACACTTGGGCTGGTACTTTCAGGATTCGGGCGGCACCTACTTCTACGGTTTGATTCTCAATCGAATCTCGATCAAGTCCGAATAACCACGGACTGTCAATGAAGGGGACGCGCGTGTCCGGGCTTACTAGCATCGAATTAGCCAAAGAGTCGTTTCATTTCTCGGCGGCGCACTTCACGCTGTTTTCCCGGACCAGCCGCGAAAGACTGCATGGTCATAACTACCAGGTGCGTTGCACTATCGTCTGTCCCGTGGGGGATCATGGCCTCGCTTTCGACTACACGCGCATCAAACAGCGATTGAAGGACCTCTGCGCAACCCTTGATGAATACACGTTGATGCCGGGAAATTCTCCCTGGTTGAGTGTGCGCGAGGAGAAGGATCAACTTGTCATTGAATTCAATGGACAGGAACTGCGCTTGCCAGCGGCTGATGTGAAACTACTGCCAATTGCCAACGTGACACTCGAAGCCCTCGCGCGCTATCTCGCCGAGTCGCTGCTCGCGAGTGACGAAGCATCCGAATGGCCCATGCAGAGCCTTTGTCTCGGCGTGTCCTCTTCGCCTGGCGTTTGGGCGGATGTGACGCTAGAGCTATGAAGACGCTCATCATCACTGGCGCGAGTGCCGGCATCGGGCTCGAAACCGCGAAACGCTTCCTCGCGGACAGCTATTCACTGATTACCCTTTCGCGTCGCGACTGCCCGCTGAATGAGGCGTCGCACCTTACCTGTGATCTCAGCGACCCGGAATCACGCGAACAGGCCTTCAGGAAATTGGTGTCCTTGCTGCCAGCGAAATCCGAAATATGTCTCGTGCACAACGCCGGAATGCTCGCTAGCGGCAGCTTGATGGAGTCCTCAGAAGACCTTTTGCGCAGCGCCATAGAGATCAATTTGATCGCGCCGCATGCGCTCAGTTTATCCGTCATAAGCCATATGGCGCCCGGGTCCAGCATTATCTACCTGGGTTCGACGCTGTCCGAAATCGGCGTGCCCGGCGCATTCCCCTACGTGACCACGCGCCACGCCACCCTCGGCATGATGCGCGCCGCTTGCCAGGATCTGGTCGGTACGGGCATCCACACCGCCTGCGTGTGTCCTGGATTCACCGACACCGAGATGCTGCGTGCGCATCTACCGGCTGATGCCTTGTCAAGCGTCGCCACTGCCAACGCCTTTGGCAGACTCGTTGCTCCCGATGAAATTGCCGCCTGCATCCGCTTTGTCGCAGACCAGCCCTCCCTTAATGGGGCGGTCTTGCACGCCAATCTCGGACAGATTCAACGTTGAGAGAGAAGTTACCCATCGACTTCGCAGAGCGCCGCGAGCGGGTTTTTATAATGCTTGCCGGCGTGTTTCTCTGCGCCATGACCCTGCTCAATGTGCTCGGGATCAGTCGGTTTATTCAGTTCGGGCCCCTGCAGCTCGCCATCGGGGTGTTGCCCTATCCCCTGACCTTTCTCTGCACCGACCTCATTAGCGAGATCTACGGCAAGCGCCGCGCGAGTTTCCTCGTGTTTTGTGGCTTCGGGCTGAACTTTTTTATTTTGGGTGTGATGTGGCTGGGCATGGCCGCCTCTCCGGCGGACGGACAGCCACCTTCTTGGCAGATCCTGCAACTCGCGGAACCGATACGACTCGCCAACGGTGCATACTTCGAGCACGAGGTTGAACTCTTCCAAATCCTTTACGAGAACACCTCGGGAATCGTTGTCGGATCAATGGTCGCCTACATGCTCGCGCAGTATTGGGACGTGCAGATATTTCACTTTATCAAGCGGTTCACTGGAGAGAAGCACCTCTGGCTGCGCAATAACCTCTCAACCATGTCCAGCCAGCTCATCGATACGGCGGTCATCAGCAGCTTCACCTTTGGCGTCGCGCTTTTTGCGGGCGACATTTCCTTCAAGCAGTTCATGATCTATCTCGCGAGCGGCTATGCCTTCAAAGTGACCGTCGCGGCGATCGACACAGGCCCCATGTACATCGCCCGCCACTACCTGCGGTGTTATATAGGGGACAGGCCCGCAGTAGGGGAGGGATAGCTGTGGCGGACGGGCCGCATAATGAGAATTGCTCCTTTGCGACGTATCATAATGTCAGCAGAGGGCCCCATCATCCACCCGCTGATTCGAGCGCATCGCCAAGATATCACTGAATTAAGAGCCCGATGAACGACCCGGAACACTCATCCAGACCATCCACGATAGCAAGAGCAAGGAGTTCTCCGAGCAGGTGCTTGGGGTTTTGCGTCGATTGAAGGTCGGCATTCCTGGATTTATTGAAATAGATGGTGTGCTTGATAGTTCAACAGCCTTGCACAGCGATGTCGTCGCACTCTTGCGCGCATCAACGCGAACTCAGTTCTGGAATGACAGGTTGCTATTCATCACGATTGATGAAAGCCAATCATTGAAGAGCCCGGATGCGGGACAACAACTCGCCCAATTGCAGAACGGTATTGAGGGATTGCCTATGCTGGCCGTGTGCGCCGGGTTGCCGGGCACAGTGCGGGCGTTTGACGAATTCGACATTTCGAGGACGCTCTTGGGAAGCAAAGCCATGCAACTCCCTCTACTCTCAACGGAAGAGACGCAAGAAGCGGTGTTTGAGGGCTCGTTGACAGCAATCTTGGAAGTTCGCGACGACGGGCGGGACTCCTCCGCATATACCGAACGAATACACGGCAGTCGCCATGTGTTCGATCGGTTGGCATTGGAAACCGACGGGTTCCCACGCAACGTTCAGCACCTGGTGGGACTGGTGACAAGTGAAGTCATCAGCTGCACATGGGAACAACGTGCCTTCAATCCCGACATTCCCAGAACAGCCCTACAACGGAATAGAGACGAATACCACCGTGGAAGGAAGGCACCCTTGACGCGTAGGTACGGCATATCCGAATTGGAGGTTGTTGGCGAACTGTTCTTAGACGTAACGTATGACAAAGGGTTGTATGAGCAAGACTTCATAGAAACCTTCAAGCATCGGGACATGTCGTTCGACAAGGCGCGAGAATTCATGGAGGACTGCATCAAGGCGGGCATCATTCGACCGCACCCGGACGTGGACCACGAATATACGCTGGTGCCCGCCATCCCGTCCTTTATCGACAATCTCACGAAATCAAGGCAATCCCTTGGATAATGTGCATAAGCGCCCGCTGTTGTGCCGCTATGAGTCGCGAAACCTGTTTCGTATTTCCTTGACTCTGATGGAAAAACCCTTGTTTGGTGCGTTGGTCGGAATAGGATTGATTCTCAGGTCGTAGTTTGAGGGGCGCGATGTCAATTCAAGGTGATGCGCGATCAACAGGATATTGACGACCATCTGTAAGTTCACTAAATCATATGCAGGGCACTTGTGTGCGCCAAGTCCGAAGGGGGCGTAAACGCCGGAGTGCATGTTTTCTTCCCACTGGCTCTGGAAGCGATCAATATCGAAACGAGAGGGGTCGGGAAAGTGTTCTTCAAGGAAGTGCGAAGCCGTGTGTGCGCTCAGGATACGGGTGCCGACGGGAATCTCGTGACCCTCGACAATGCAGGGATTCATGACGTGACGCACCTGCACGGGAACGACCGGAAACAGGCGCTGCGTCTCCAAGAATAGACGATGCGCGGTGTCCATGGCCTCTGGTGCGAGGTCGTGCGCGCGTGGATCACCCCTGCCGAAGAGCGCGTCGGCCTCGGCTTTGATTTGCTCGTAGACCTCTGGATGCGAGGTCATGGTTGAAATCGCGAAGGCCAGGCTGTTGCCAAGCACAATGCTTGCCATCATGGTGGTGAGAAAATTGAAATTCAAATCGGTCTGCGGCAGAAACTGGGGGTCTTCCGCGTGTAGGCGCAAGTACTCATCAACAAGATCTGGTTCCCCGTGCGTAGACAGCCCTTCGCTGTGCCCTGCTTGGATCTTGCCGAGGACCTCCATCAGCCGATCACGC
>CAZNYE010000241.1:0-4508 GCA_964577185.1 uncultured Pseudomonadales bacterium
GTCGGGGGCTGGCGGAGGGGTGTTTGGGTTTTCGTCAATGGGTGCGTTGCTCTCGGAACCGCCTCCACCGCACGCATTGAACAGCAGTCCGATTGCGATAAGAGCGAAAAATCGCCGCGTGGCATGACACATGTTTCTCAATCTCGACTACCCCGCCGATCAGCAATTCTCATTATGGCTGCGAACTCCCGTGTGAAGTGCTGAATACGCCACAAATTCTGACAATATCTGACATTTCGAGGCGCTCGCCGATCAAGTAAGCTGAGCATCTCGGAGCAGGGTGTCCGTGCGCCAATCAGGTGGGCGCCAAAACTCCACATAGATTTTTACCGGCCCGCGTAGCTGCAGGTGATGCCGAATCTCTGGCACCACTATGCCCTCGCAGGGTGCGACGAGTGGGAAGCTCTGGTTGACAGGTTCTTGAACACAATACTCAATGGAGCCTTCAAGCACTACTATTTTTGCCCAAACTCCTGCTTTTGTCGCGTGGTCCCTCTGTAGTCCAGCGGGAATGGTGGTCTCGTCCATTTCCGGCAGCCTTCGATAGGCAGTGAGATCCTCAGGCCATTTCATTCGGTCACAAAGGACACAACCAAGTTCGCTTCCGAGCATTGAATCACGACCTTGCTGGCTCGCCACCCAGGGCGATTGACAAAGGGCGGATTGTGGCGGACGTGTTGCCTGTGGCCGCAATCGAGCCGGGCGAAGGGAGCGCCAAGCTCGTCGACTCCAAACCCAACAATCTGCCGGTTCACCTCAGGCTGCTAGTGTGCTATCCCGGAAAGGGTCGTGACGAGGTTGCAAGTCATTTTTCCTTCCCCGCAAGGCGCGACAACCTAGCGTAACAGGCCTTTGTGAAGGAGGAGCAAGGCGGCCGGGAGGAAAGAGGACAGCAGGTAATCGCGTCCATTTGTGGGACAGCGCACTAGGTTGTGCCACTCCCACGAACGCCGAGCGTCAGTCCGTTCACGCTCGTTACTTCCAGCGTGTCGCCCTCCTGCACGTCTGAGTCGGGAATCGCGTTCCATACTTCCCCCGCGTACAACACCTTGCCCTTCTTCCCCTGCTCGATGATTGCGAGCGCCTCGACCTGTTCACCCACCATGCTCGACGTGCCCGACACCACCTTTGATCGCACGGATTTGAACGCCGCGCCGCTGATGATGGCCACCATGATCAGCACCACCGCGGCCACACCCACCAGCAAGCCGATGGACACTTCAAATCCAGGCACATCGGTATCGAGCAGGAATATCCCGCCAAACACAAACGCCACCGCCCCCCCGAAGCCAAATATGCCTATGGTTGGCGTGAAGAACTCGGCGATCATCAGGCCAAGGCCGAGCAGCAGGAGCGCCAGTCCCGCGTAGTTGATCGGTAGCATTTGCATGCCGTAGGCGGCCACCAGCAGGCATATGGCACCCACGACACCCGCCACGCCAGTGCCAGTGTAGAACTCGGCCAAGAGGGCGATGGAGCCAATGCTCAGCAATAGCACCGCGACGCTTGGATTGGTAATCACCGCGAGTAACTGTGCCCGCCAGTCAGGGGTGACCGTCTCGATCATCGCGTCTTCCACTGCCAGTTGCAGTACTTCTCCATCCGCGGTCTTGTATTCCTCGCCGTTTACTTGTTCTATGAGCTCTTCCAGGGTTTGCGCGATAAAGTCGATGATGTTCTGTTCGAGCGCCTCGGAGGAGGGCAGGTTGACCCCTTCGCGCACGGATTCTTCCGCCCAGTCGGCGTTTCGTTCCCGCAGTTCGGCCAGCCCGCGAATGTAGGCCACCGCGTCATTGATGACCTTGCGTTCCATGGCCGTCGATGGCTGCGGCACGCCTTGGTCCTCTTTTTGGCTCGATTCTGCTGGAGCTCCATTTTCTTCAGATTCGGCCTCGGCATCGTCGCCTTGCGCAGTATCCCCGCGCTCATCTCCCGCATCTCCTTCCGCCTGACCCTGTTGTCCCGCGTCATCCTCGTCGCTCGAAGGCAGCGGGAAGGGAGAGCGCGGCGGTGAGGGCGAAGGTGATTGCGGCGCCGTGAGGTCGACCGGGGTGGACGACCCCAGATTGGTTGCCGGTGCCATGACGGCGAAGTGACTGGCGTACATGATATAGGTGCCAGCGCTTGCGGCGCGCGCCCCGGAGGGTGCCACCCAGGTGGCGACGGGTACGTCGGACGCGAGTATCGCCTTGATCATGTCGCGCATGGCCGCATCCAGTCCCCCAGGCGTGTCCAGGCGCAGCACCAAGAGTTCGGCGCCACGTTCATTGGCATCTTCAAGCGAGTCTATGAAGTAGCTGGCGGACGCCGGACCGATGGCGTCCTCAAGTTCCACCACCACCACGAGGTCCCGCCCGTCTTCCTGGGCTGGTGCCATAGAAGCGAGTATCCCCAGCGCGCCCATGGCAATAAATATGAACGACATGCGGCGGTGGTTGGTCTTGTGTAACGCCTTGATCAGCCTTTGCATTGTGATTTCCAAGATGGTCTCCGAAGTTCTCTCCAACTCTTAACAGATTACGTAACTGCTCGCCCCCTTGACACTATAGGACAGCGCCTTTGCTGTGGACGCATGGAAGGGGTAAACATCTCATCATGGGCGACATAGCGGCTCATTCCTATAGTGTCAAGGGGGCGAGCAGTTCCCAAATTACCATGAATCGCGCCTGAAGCGAACTTAAGCCAATCCCTTCGACACCAGCCACTTCTCGTTCCATAGGCTGGACTGATATCTCGATCCTGAATCGCACAGCATGGTGACGATTCTATGTCCTGGACCAAAAGCGCGAGCCGTCTGGGCCGCAGCGCACAGGTTAATGCCTGTGGAGCTCCCAAAAAACCATCCTTCCTCGGCAAGCATCCTCTGCACCATATGAACCATGTCCCTGTCGTGCACCTGAAGGGTGTCGTCGATGTTAGCGGCCGCGAGATTGTCGGTCACTCTGCTATTCCCGATGCCCTCCGTAATGGAAGGTCCCTTGCTCATCACCGGCGTTCCCGTCTTGACCCAGGAATAGAGCCCACTACCCATGCAGTCCGCGAGCACCACCTTGATGTTTGGGTTGCGCTCCTTCAAGAAACGGCCCGTTCCGGCGATCGTTCCGCCTGTTCCGGCAGCGCTGACAAAGGCGTCTACCTTGCCATCAGTCTGTTCCCAGATCTCCGGACCCGTGCTTTCGTAGTGCGCGCGCGCATTCGCGAGATTGTCGAACTGGTTCACCCACACGGCGTTTTCGAGCCGCGCGGCATGGCGTCCGGCCTGCTTCTGGTAGTTCATGTCGTCCTTGTAAGGCGCGGGGGGCACGAGAATCACCTCGGCGCCAAGGGTGCGCAATAGGTCAATCTTCTCTTGCGACTGGTTGTCGGGCATGTAGATCAGGCATGAATATCCGCGTGCATTGCATACGTGCGCAAGGCCAATGCCGGTATTGCCCGCCGTGCCCTCCACCACAATGCCGCCGGGCTTGAGATTGCCTTCGACCTCCGCCCTCCGCACCATCCACAGCGCGGCCCGGTCCTTGACCGATCCGCCCGGGTTCAGGAACTCGGCCTTCCCCAAGATCTCGCACTGGGTTTCATCGCTCAGCCGATTGAGGCGTATAAGCGGCGTATACCCCACCGCTTCAGCAAATCCCTTTCGGGTGCCGTTGGGGTCTCTTTCGACAAGTTGTTCCTGTGAAGATTTGAAAAACCCAGTGTCCTTACTCACATCCGGCATTTCTTTGTGATAAAGCTCAGCAATGCTCATTATGGCTGCGAACTGCCGTGTGTTGTGCTGGATACCCGACAGATCCGGCTACATCACTATCAAATCGACACCCGGACGGTCGGGCGGGGGAGCTCGCAGCCATAACGAGCATTGCTCGGCGAAGATCAAATTGTAACGACTCACCCTTGACACTATAGGACAAGGTAGTCGTTGTGGGCGCACGGGATGGGTGAGCACACTATCAGGGGCGACATGTCGGCTGCGTTGTCCTATAGTGTCAAGGGCGAGTCGTTACATCAAATTCTAACAATCGGCCCCACGCTCATGAGAATATGGGCCACATGTCGGCGGTGCGCTTGGAAGATTGGGGGTGGCGAGAGGAGTGGAATCTGGATTCACTCTCTCTCAAGCAAGATGCCGAGATCGGACGAGTGGTGCGCGAGGATCGACACCGTCTGCGCATCATCACCAAGCGGGGTGCGCGTCTCGCAGCCCATCGAGGCCGTGCCTTCGCGCAAGAGGAGTCAGCGCCCTGTGTGGGGGACTGGGTCAGTCTGAGTGCGGATGCGCGCTTGGATGATCTGGCGCAGGTGATCGAGCGGTGTCCGCGCACAAGTGAACTCATGCGACAGACGAGCGATGGCGCGCAGATCATTGCCGCGAATCTGGACCACGCCTGGCTGTTGGTGGATGCTTCCCGAGAGCCGAATCTGGCGGCTCTCGAGCGTTATCTGATCGCGATTGAAGAAAGCGGCGCGCAAGCTGCGGTGCTGGTCAGCAAGGTTGATCTCAATCGGGA
>CAZNYE010000242.1:0-2792 GCA_964577185.1 uncultured Pseudomonadales bacterium
GCGATTCGATTGGGAGGCTCAAAGATCTCAAGCAATTCAGTCTCATGCACGACGCGCTTGCCAAGATGAACCTCCAACTCCACCTTCGACCCAAGTTGAAAGTCCGTTTCGATTTTCGGTGTAAAGGGATTCCACTCAGGGTAATGCTCGGGATCGGTCAGTATCTCCCACGCAAATTCGATGGGCGCGTCAATCACGACCTCTTCTGACTCTACGGTGTACTTGGACATGTCGGTTCTCCTTATGATTGGATGCCAGAGCGCATCAAGTATTCGGACAGGATGGCATCGCTGGCTTCAATGAGCTTTCGACCGCTCTCTTCATCGTTCGCCAAGGGCGAAACGGGCTTCTCGCGCAAGAGGTGCAGGTAGATACCTGATCGCTTTCCCGCATCCTCCGAGCAACACAGGTAGACCACTGGAATCGCGGCTTTGCGCGGAGCAAGAAAGAAGGCTTTCATCACCAATGAGACGATGGGTTTCAAGATTCCAGGGGCTTCGCGGGCGATACCGGACGCGACGGGCCCCGGGCAAAGCGCGTGCACCTTCACTTGTTGACTTTCTTCGTGCTCAAGCCGTCGCCAAAGTGCCGAGAAAAACGTGGTCAGATGCAACTTGCTGAGCCCGTAGTATTTGAGGCCGTCGCGAACACCATAGGGGGTGAAGCGGGCAAAGGATTCAAAGTCGATGGGATTCGCGGATCGATGGGCCTCCGATGAGACAAACACGATTCGCGCCGCGTCTTCCGACTCTTCAGGACCTGCCAGAACCCCGTCGGCGATCATGCGCTCAGAGAGCAGCCGGTTGGCGAGGAAGTGAACGGCGAACATGAGGTCGTACCCCTGCCTGGACTTGCGCGCCGTTTTCGGCATCAGGCCAGCATTCAAGACGGCGATGTGTATCTTCTCGCCGTGCGTTCGCAGTGTATCGCAAGCTCTTGACACTGCATCTAGGTCTGAGAGGTCGGCTTCGATAAGTTCCACGCCGGGTGATCCTGAAGCGGCTTGAATTTCTTCCGCGAGTCCCGAGTGGCCCGGGCGGCAGACTAAAACCAGCTTGGCACCGCGCAAACCCAGTTCAATCGCCACGGCCTTGCCAAGGCCGCTGCTCGCACCAGTGACCAGACAGACCTTTCCATCGAGGCGCACATCTGGTCCCACCGGCTGTATTTCTCCGTGTGAACCCAGCCGATCCTTCACAGCTGTGCGGAGCGCTGTCCATATGGTCTGGTGTCCTGCCAAGTGATTACCTCAGCCATGCGATGCCACATGATAGGGGGAGATGAGGCGGACAGTCTATTCGTAAGGGATCTTGTACTCCTCTCGATAGAATCCCAGCTGACGGTCAAGCGACGCTTTGTGCAAGCCGAAACTTGCTAGGTCGTACTCGTGCCGTCCATATCGGTGCTGTCGGTTGGTCTTGGCGGTGAGTTGAGCGGCTTGAAGCGCTTCTTGTGTGAGGGGGATTCCGGCACAGTCGTAGATTCGGCGTAATTGTTCGACAGGGTCCTTGAGAAGGTCGTAGTAGGAGACATCTATGAACCTGCCTGGGTCTGCGCGACAGCGGGCATCGATGGAGCGGCGCATGAGCCGCTCAGTCTTGCTCACCCATTGGTCGGCAATCCGATGCACATCCACTCGGTCGCTGCTCACCCCGCGACCGTGTGCGACCATACTTAAGAAAGAGGCAGTGGACACCAGCGGATCACGGTGGGTGAGAACGATGGTGGCTTCTGGAAACACCTTCAGCACGAGGTCTAGATATTCCGAATGGTGCGGCGTCTTCACGACCCAGTGCGTTCCTTCCCCAAAGCCGAGAAGAATTTTCAGCACGCGTCGAAAGTACTCGTAGGCACGCCTATGCTCCTGCTCCTCCAGCCACTTGCCAAAGCTCGGGACGTTCATCAGGACTTCCCAAGACTGGCTCATGAAACACTGGTCGAGGATCAATACGTCTTCTTCCGGCGCGTCGTGTTCAACCGGGTGTACGGCGAAGAACTCCGGCGACAGATAGGCAAGCATCTTTTCTGCCATCTGTGATTGCCGATGCCGCAAGGCCAGATCTGCTTCGGGATGAACCGACAGGGGAACCGGATTCATCGCCTCCCAAGCCAGAAGTGCGCGCATCTTGGGATCGGAGGCAATGAGACGATGCAAAGTGGTCGTGCCGGTGCGCTGCAGACCCGCGATGACGATCATGGGAGCAAGAGCGATGTCCTCAATCTCGGGGTGCGCCTTGATGTACGCTTGCACGCGCAAATGCGCCACCAGCAAACCTTCGATACGCGTCCGCTGAATGGCGCGGCCAAGAGCATTCAGTTCGGCTTCCGCGTTGATGGCATCCACGAGTGTTCTGAGCGGCGCCAAGAGCCACTCATCTCCAAAGTCCTGCAGTCCCGTTTTCGCACGTGCCCTTGCCACCATTTGTTCGGTGTCCAGTTCGCCGAAATATGTCTTCGGAACACCAGCGCGTCCCATCCAATTCAGGAGGCGCACCGGAACCGGGCGTCTCGGATGTGCATAGTCCGTGGAGGTCGACTCCACCTTTACGCGGGAGAGAACCACGCCGTTTTCTCCGCCTCCGTACTCAAGTCGCCTAAAGGACTACGAATGCCGGTCAGCTTCTTGCGATTGAAGGAAGCACCGCCGCATCAACTTGTGTAGCTGCCCAGAGTATATCCAAACTTTGACATCCGGGTTTTCTTGTACGTTGTCTTTACATCAATGGCAATCTTGCTTCTGTCAGACTCATCTCGCATCAAGGTGAAGTCGGGGTAATAATTCTGCTTTTCCG
>CAZNYE010000243.1:0-4464 GCA_964577185.1 uncultured Pseudomonadales bacterium
TCCTGTCAGTCGCTGATGCCGGAGGGATAGGTATGGCGGCCGATCATCTTGACATGACTCAGCCAGCGCTAACACGTGTAATTGCAAAACTGGAGCGCAAGTTCGAAGGTAAACTTTTTGAGCGCCTGCCAAAGGGAGTCCGCCTTACATCTCTTGGCGTCACAGCCGCCGAAGCTGGCCGCCGTATACTCAACGAAATCGAAACTGCCGAAGAACAACTTAACGACGCATACTCTGGACGCAAGGGCGTCTTTCGCATCACCGCTGGCCCGCTATGGAGCACTGCAGTATTACCCGAGGTTGTTTCACGCTTTCAAGAAAATTTCCCAAACATTGAACTGAGGGTCAATACCGCCACACGCTCTGAGGGCCTTCGGAAGCTCGCTAAGGGTAATATTGACCTCCATTGCGGTGGCATTGATAGCGGCGAGCAACTACCAGATTTTCTGAGACGCGATTGCTGTCTGGACCTAACTGCGGGCATTGTCGCGCACCGAGATCACCCACTGTTACTCCGCAGTATTGCCCTTGACGATATTGTTCGATGTCCATGGATCGACTTCGACGGATCTATCGCTTCATCAATTGACAATACCCAATGCTCGCTCGCCAATCTTTTCGACCAACTTTACGAACGCACCAGCGCACGTGTCACAACTGTCGTTCAGACCAGCGGTACAAACTTGTTTCTAATGGGGGGTGGCCCATATCTCTCCTGCCTTACTTTAACGTTTCTCCATCGACTTAACGGTTTGGTTTTGCGGCCGCTACCGGTTTCGTTTGGGCGATTTCAATATCAATCAGGATGTGTAACGAGACGCGCCACCGAGAGTCTGCCGCCGTTCCGAAATTTGGTGGCCATTTTGCGTCGAGTAATACTTGATCACCAAGGATAAGATTGGAGCCGCGTACAGCAAAGTATCGAGTTTTTTAACTGCTCTTGCTAACTCATTAATTATGAGCGATTGCGCACATTGATTTTGAAGCCTGCCTTCCACGGTCGCTTCTAGCCATTGATGCATCCATTCTTGGCTCCCAGAAATAAAACGGGTGATCCGCAGCAGAATATGCTGAATCTCCTCCCACACCGCGTCAAAAAATTACGCTACCTGGTCTTGCCCCTACCTATAAGGACCCTCCCGCTTGGCAAGCAGATGGCGTAACTGGAATGCAACCGCGTACGGCTGCCTATTCCGAAGTCTCACCTGACTCCGCGCTTAAGGAGACATGCCGAAACGGTTCACTTTTGGTCCCATTTTGACATGGCCTGTCGGTTTGGCTTCGCAATAACGTTTTGGGGCGGCCTGAAACCAATATCAGGTGCACGAATTTGAAACTGACCCATAAGGGAGAAACCATGAGAGAACTGACCGAACTGGAGGTACGCGCCGTTTCAGGTGGCTCAGGCCCACCGGAAAAGCCGACACCGCCTCCTCCCAGACCACCGCTTCCACCGATACCACCACCGCCGGTGGAGCCACCGACCATTCCTCCACAGCCGCCGACTCCTCCCGAACCGCCGGAACCTCCGATTGTCCCCCCTCCGATTATCCCTCCTCCGTCGGATAGTTGGATCCAGGGTGGTGGCGGCAGCTGATGTGCCCTCTTGGCGCATTCTCGACTGCAGCGATAGCGTAACGAGTGTAACGTAACAATGTTCGTCAATTGCACTCGTGATCTGCGTCGTTTGGGCGGGACTGCGCTGCTCTTGTGCGCTGCTGGCGCTCACACAAGCGCCAGCAGCGCAACTGACCTCGAGGAGGCTAGACGTTTGACGGTAGAAGTCACGCAGGCCTTACGTGACGGCGACTTCGAGACGGTTTGGAACAGTGAAAGTCGCCTAACCGAACTCATGCTCGTGTCTGTGGAGGTGCAAGACATACGACGCACACATTGCCGAGATTCGCCTTGCCCCGACCTCGGAAAGATTGCTTGGGTGCTCGGCAAGTCCAAGTCCGACTTGAACTTTCTCGCCTTCTTCTGTCTAGGAGACCAACAGCAACTTAATTTTGACGAGACTTTGTGCGACCCATGGTTGACATGGGTTCGAAACAGCCAAGCGCACTTGGGTGACTCTGCGTCCCCACCGGCAAACGTCACCCAAGAGATACAATTCGAATTCATTTGGGCGAATTCCGGCTATTTTCGACCTTGGATCGTCGTTGGCATTGGCGACAAACAGCTATGGGCAATGATAGATACAGCCTCTACTGATATCGCATTTCACCCCGACTCGACGCACCTGAGCGCCACCGACTACGAGAGGGTTGGCGAACCCTTCTTGGCGCCTAGAATTAACGGCTTGGCGCATGTGGGTACCAAGGCCAACTTGTTTGATGTGACACTCGGCACGGTCACCGAAGTTCGCGTTCCCGCAACGATATGGGATTACTATGAAGACATGGAGTTTCTCTCTCTGGGCATGAACGTTCTGCTCCGCTACCCGGCGGTCTGTTTCTCGTGGCGTGATCTCACGCTTCATTTAGGTCAAATTGGCCCTTGCGTCGCGGGGGAAATGCCCTTCGAAGCAGAGCTGCATTCTGCCGGCATGCCTGTCATTCAGGTTCCGGCACTCGACGGTACGTGGCTGCCCGCCGTCATAGACACCGGCGCCGTCGGCGTGCACTGCCAGGATCAGTTTATGGAGGACATCGGTGGCCAGCTGTTTCGGTTTGGAGAAAGTGCAGAACTGGAGGCCGAGTGCGGGCCGTACAACTTCATCGAAGCCGCCGCAGAGAATCCGGATCCAATGTTTCAGGCGGTGATCGGCACGGACGCTTTGCTACAGTTCGATGCCTTCGGTTGGGAACTGAATCCTTTGAGGATGTACTTCGTACCCAAGCAGACTCCTGAAGGCTAAATTGAGCAAAGCTGGCGAGAATCCACAGCCAAACGTTCCTTCACCGCTTTTCCGCGAAGAAGCACTCGCGCGCTTTCGCGCGTCACGCTGGCAGCCACCGTTGTTGTCCAAACCAATGTCCGGAGCCCTACTGTTGTCGTTTGCTCTTGCAACCACCACAGCTTTAGTCGCCTTTGCAACATCTTTTCAGTTCGCGCGGAAGGAGTCGGCCAACGGTTACCTTATGCCTATCTCGGGCTGGTCCACAGTCAGCTCGCAGTCCTACTCGGTCGTCCGGCGCCGACTTGTGAATTCAGGGGACGTTGTGAATTCCGGCGATGTGCTGTACGAACTTGCACCCACGGAAGGGGTTCAAGCCGGTCTATCGGTAGAAGCCAAGCTCCTCGAAGAGATCGAAGGTCGGCGTGCTGCGCTCGAAGCGCAAATGTCAGCAGTCGATGGACAATTCGAAAACAATCTGGCACTACACAAAGAAGAAGTCGCTGCAACGAAGGAACAAATCCGGCATCTTGAAGCAGAAATCGAGTCTTATCAGGCTCGCCTTTCAATCGCTCAGCAACAGTACCGCGACGGACAGCACCTTCGAGATTCGGGCGTACTGCCGGAAGCGAGTATGCTGGAACTCTCCGATAGAGTTCAGTCTCGCGCCGTTCTGGTGCAGACATCTTTGCGCGAGTTGGCCCAGTATCGATCAATACTCAAATCGAACGACAACAGACTAGGCCATCTGGAACTCATCAGACAGAACGATCAAGCGGCAATTCTTGACGAAATGCATGCACTGACAATGGAAGAATCCAGAATCCGAGCCCGCGACTCTGTCAATGTATTGGCGCCGCGAACAGGTCGTGTCGCATCGGTTCGCGCTAACGAGGGAGACTGGATAGGACCGGGTTACCCGCTACTCGATATTCTGCCGAACGACACCGGGCTAATAGCAAGGCTGTTCGTACATTCCGTCGCGATGGGAGCAGTTGAGGTTGGCCAAGAAGTACGCATCTTTATTGACGCCTTTCCGTACGAACGTCACGGTGCCCATGTAGGCCGGATACTTTCCATCTCAGAAACGACCCTGGGGACGCTGGAAGCTGTCAACGCCGCGGCTCTCGGGACGCCCATGTTTCGGATTGATGTGGAGTTTCCGCACGGGTTCAACCTCTCAGCAAACCAGACTCAAGTCTTGCGCCCTGGAATGACGATTACCGCGGACCTCGTTCGCGACTACGGCACCCTAGTTGACTGGTTATTGGAGCCACTTCAGGGTGCAGCGCGACGCCTTTGATCCGCTTTTCAACTCATAGTGTGTCCTTCATGCGCATTCCCCTAATTCTTCAGTCCGGCCGAGCTGAATGTGGACTCGCGTGTTTGGCGATGGTGGCGGCCTTTCACGGACACCGCGAGACATTGCGCGACTATCGTGCAAAGTTTCAAGTCTCTCAACGCGGCCTTACGTTACAAGACCTGCGAGATTATGCGGAACGGCTTGGTTTTAAGTGTCGCGCGGTCCGTGCCGAACTCGAAGAGCTAGCTCAGCTCCGCCGGCCAACAATTCTGCACTGGGAACTAGATCATTTTGTTGTGTTGCAGGCGGTCGGTCGCAATAG
>CAZNYE010000244.1:0-1984 GCA_964577185.1 uncultured Pseudomonadales bacterium
GACACGCTATTGTGATGAGGCTCATTGAGGGCAACCACGTAATCGACCGCCCGACAAACCCGGTTGGGGCCGCGCTGTATAGTTGGTGAGCTTCCAAAAGTGGGCGTGATTCCTATGCTCCAACATGTCCTTCAAGAAGATGGGCTTTCCAGCATTGCCATCGCGACGCAAGAGGTCGGCATTGTATCTCGCGACACGCAGTTGATCGCGCATAGGGTGTCGGCAAGCCAAGCGATCAGATCTTGGGCCTCTTCTTTCCATACCTCGCGGGCCGGGAATAAGGCGCTAGCCGACTAACGGTAGATGACATGGGCCAATTCCCTTGCGTGAAGGCTGGTGCCACAGCATATCGGTGAGCGCTGAACTTGGCCAACTGATCTGGCACCCTGGTTCCGACCCTTCCTCTGCAGTGCAACCACTCTTGATCGATCATCGGACGGCGACCTTTTCGAGCCGCTTCTCCTTGAGCACGCACAACCGTCTTGGTCCCAAATGACCGATCGTTTCGGCGAGATCGCAAGTGAGCGCTTGCCCGGATGGCCGAAGAGTCAAATGTCCCGAAGCCGGTATTGGTGTAGGGCTACGCCTTGCACCCGATCTCCAGCAAGATGTAAAAACGAATGCAAGGGGTGCCAGCTCGAACGGAACGGCAAGAAGACATCTTGGAATTCGTGGCGCTGATTGACGAACTCGACGGCTACCTCAGGAACGCGATTGCCGCCGTAGGCAATGACGCGGCAATCTGGCGCGCTGCAGGGCGATTCGAGATGTGCGTCGAGCGCCTGTTAGACATCTACGATGATGTGCGCCGTGTGAAGGGTGATGCCAAGGACACTCCGGGACTGTTGTTGCTCGATGGTACCTACCCCGAGTTGCTGGACCAAGCCCGGGCGTGGCTGGATGAGATCCTCGATTTCGCGGATGCCCGGTTGAAACCCCGCGCAAGCGGCGTCTGGCGACCGAAGGGGATGTCGACCTGACCATCAACCTGACGTTGGAAGCCCCACCACAGATGGACAACTTCGTGAGGTGGGGCAGGCAACGAGCTGATGAACTGTCCCGGACCGGCTGGAATCATCCTGAGAACGGGGAAGGCCGAAGCGGCGAATCACGCTGTCAGGCGCCGGGATTACGGTGTGCTGGCGCTGTTGTTGAGCGCATTTGGGCTGGGTTGCTTTATCGGCGGCGATGATGAGTAGCGAGAATCAACCCCTTCCCAAGGCATCGTTACCATCGGAGCCCAATTCTATCCCCGAATGACCGGTCGGCGGAGGTAGCATGACGCCATCGAAGCGACCTCCGGCAATCCCGGGGTGATTCAATCACTCAGTTATCGTACGCTCCGGTGCTTTTGGCCAGAGGTATATCCCATGATCGAATCGTTCGACATTGGCGATCTCAATGATGTTCTCGACTTCTTCCTAAAATGGCCTAGCCTTCGCAACTGCGTGTCCGACGATAAGGTGCCAGACGAAGCAAGACACACGCTCAGCATAGACCCGGCTGACTTTGTAAGAGGTATCGTCAATGCTCAACAAGCACAAGCCGCGATGTCCAAAAAAATTGATGCTCTCGAAAAGGAACTGACTGCAATAAAGGATTGGGAAGCAGAGGCTGCTCGCTACCAAATGTTTGAGACTCAAGAGGGCTCGATTGTTTTCCAGCTCGACAAGGAACAATTGAAGCCAGGAGAGCTGGAGCACGACATTTGCCCCAACTGCTACGGGAAACGGAAGAAATCCATCCTGCAAGCGCAAAAGTTGGCCGAAGGTGGATTGGACAAGAAGTGCGTGGAGTGCGACGTAACGTACCGATTCAGGCCAATGCGGCTCTCAAGTAGGCTAGTGTCCCCGTCTGACCGGTGGGATTGATTGCTGACGCCACCTCTGGCAGCCTGCGGAAACTCAATAGCAGGCTTTCTCATTGACGCGCAGGTAATCGGCCACGAACCCATCCAACTGCCCAAAGAGGGCTGTAAGTATGG
>CAZNYE010000245.1:0-4557 GCA_964577185.1 uncultured Pseudomonadales bacterium
ACTTCGTCAGCGCCTTCCATGATGGCCCGCATCTGCTCAAGATTATTGACGTTAAAGGCAGGAACGCCATAGTCATTTTCGGCCGCATGGTCGAGTAGTTGGCGCAAGCTGATGACAGCCATAGGGGAGTTCCGAAGCAAACAAAGAGGGATTATCGCGCCCGTGCACGAAGTGACGCAATAGCTGGAAGCTCCCTTCCCTCCACGAATTCGAGCAGCGCACCGCCACCTGTCGAAATATAGGAAATTGAATCCCCGACATCTGCCATTTCTATGGCCGCCAGAGTATCGCCACCGCCAGCAACGGAGAAAGCCGGCGACTCGGCGACGCATCGGGCCAGATGAAGGGTTCCTGCGGAGAAGGCACCGATTTCGAACACGCCAAGCGGGCCGTTCCAGAGAATGGTGCCGGCTTCCTTGAGGGTCTTGGCGAGTCGTGCCCGCGAGACTGGGCCAATATCGGCAACCTTTCCCCAGTTCGGAATGTTATCGACCGGGACTGTGTGCGTGGTGACACCCTCCCGCACATCCTCAGTGACCACACAATCGTCTCGCAGCAGCGGATGATACTTTTCATAGAGCCGCTTCGCCTCATCAAGCATGGATGCCTCTATGAGCGACTGACCCACCGCCTTGCCCGCCGCCGCCAAGAAGGTCGTGGCGATGGCACCGCCAACTACGAGGCTATCCGTGAGTTCTGCGAGTCGGTCAAGCACGCCGAGCTTGGAACTGATCTTGGCGCCGCCAATGACTGCCACAAACGGACGCGCGGGATTCTCGAGTAGCTGTTCAAGCGCCTCCAATTCTCTGACAAGGAGCGGACCGGCACAGGCAATTTCCGCCGCATCAATAATTCCGACGGTGGATGCGTGCGCCCGATGCGCGGTCGCGAAGGCGTCCATGACAAACACATCGCACAGACGCGCGAGCCTATAGCCAAGCTCGGGTTCGTTGTCCGTTTCGCCCGGCAGAAACCTGACATTTTCAAGTAGACCCAGACATCCGGGCTTGAGATCCAAGGCATCTTCAATATGTTCGATGAGTAGAACTTCCCTCCCCAAGAGAGCTTCGAGCCTCTTGGCAATGGGCCCAAGCGAGAATTCCGGTGCACTTTCGGGATCCGCTCCCTCGGGCGGCCGACCAAGATGTGAAGCGAGCAGCACGCACGCCGCCCCCTGTGCGAATGCGTATTCGATGGTTGGCAGGGCAGCGATTAGCCTCGCATCGCTCGTGACCTCGCCATCAGAGATTGGCGCATTGAGGTCCTCGCGAATCAGCAGACGCTTTCCGCGAACCGAAACCTCAGAAAGCCTTGGGATTTTCATTCGGCTTGCTGGTTCTCAGCGCATAGCCCCTTGAGCTTGTCGAATATCGCTTCCACCGTCATGCCCATGGCGCGCATCGCGGTTCCACCCGGCGCGGATACGCCAAATCGCTCGATGCCGACAACCGCCCCTTGCAGGCCAACATAACGACACCAATAGTCCGGATGCCCCGCTTCGACCGCTATTCTGCGCTTGACATCCGGAGGCAGTACGGAGTCGCGGTACTCCTGTGGTTGGCGATCAAAGACCTGCGTGCTCGGCATGGATACCACCCGTACCCCCAAGCCTTCGGCTTGTGCTTGCCGCGCCGCCCGCACAGCCAACCCAACCTCCGATCCAGTCGCGATCAATATGGCATCGAGCGTACCTGTCGCATCCTTGAGCACATAGCCCCCGCGCTCAATCCTGTCAAACGCATTGGCGGTTCGCGCCTGTCCCTCGGTCTTCTGGCGGGTAAGCACAAGCGCGGTGGGCCCTTGATGCGTAATGGCCTGTTCGATGGCCACCGAGGTTTCGACGAGGTCACACGGCCGCCACAGGGTGAAGTTCGGCGTGGTGCGCAGGTTAGTGAGCTGCTCGATCGGTTGATGCGTGGGGCCGTCCTCACCGAGACCCACCGAATCGTGCGTGTATACAAATATATTCGGCAGATTCATCAACGAGGCCAAGCGAACAGCGTTGCGCGCATACTCCATGAATACCAAGAAAGTTCCCGAGAAGGGACGCAGCCCACCGTGCAGCAGCATGCCGTTGGTCATGGCTGTCATGCCGAATTCCCTCACGCCCCAATGGACATAGTCAGCGGGCCCCTGTTCCGGCCGGGTCATATTCAGCGCGCGCGCATCCTTGAACTTGGTGCCATTTGA
This sequence comes from uncultured Pseudomonadales bacterium, assembly GCA_964577185.1. Lineage (GTDB taxonomy): Bacteria > Pseudomonadota > Gammaproteobacteria > Pseudomonadales > Azotimanducaceae > Azotimanducus. Next base: position 2,191 of record CAZNYE010000245.1, read on the forward strand.
CCCGGAGAGGTCCGCCGAACCGCCAATGAGTTCCGGCAGCCGGCCCACGCAGGCATCGAGGCATCTTGTCAGCGCCTTTCGAGTTTCGAGCGCCGCAGGCGATGCTTGTGCGTCTTGCGCAATTTCTCTCAATCCTTCATTCCACCCCGCCGGTAGCTCGCCGCGCATGCGTCTCACAAGTTCTGCCGCAAGCTGCGGATGGTCGCGCTCGTACGCCTCGAAGCGAGACTGCCATTCCAGAACCAAAGACTTGCCGCGGTCGGTTTGATCCCACTGCCCCTTGAGGTGTTCCGGAATCTCAAAGGGCGGTAAAGACCAGCCAAGTGCCTCACGGGTTGCGGCGATTTCATCGCCACCCAAGGGGGCGCCATGGGTAGAAGCGGTGCCGGCCTTGTTTGGCGCTCCAAAACCTATGGTGGTACGACAACAAATGAGCGTCGGACGCTCGACTTGAGCCTCGGCAGCAGCCAAGGCTTGCAGTACCGCGTCCGGGTCGTGGCCATCCACATCGCGGAGCACGTGCCATCCATAGGACTCGAACCGGCAGGCCACATCTTCCGTGTACCAGGGTCCAACCTGGCCATCAATCGAGATGTTGTTGTCATCGTAGATGCAGGTCAACTTGCCAAGACCGGCAGTGCCGGCAAAGGACGCTGCCTCATGCGACACACCTTCCATGAGACAGCCATCACCGACAATCACGTAGGTGCGGTGGTTGATGATTTCATGCTGGTCTCGATTGAAAGCTTCGGCAAGCAACTGTTCCGCGAGCGCCATGCCCACAGCGTTGGCGAGACCCTGGCCAAGCGGGCCGGTCGTGGTCTCCACTCCAGGCGCATGCCCAAACTCAGGGTGCCCCGGTGTCTTGGAGCCGAGCTGACGAAAGTTCCTGATCTCGTCGATGGACAGGTCATATCCGGTCAAATGCAGGACCGCGTAGAGCAGCATGGAGGCATGCCCGTTAGAAAGCACGAACCTGTCTCGATCAATCCATTCAGGATCGTGAGGTGCGTACTTCAAGACCTCTGTCCAAAGGACCTCAGCGACGTCGGCAAGGCCCATGGGCGCGCCGGGATGCCCGGATTTCGCCGCCTCGACGGCATCCATGGCGAGCGCTCGTATCGCGTTGGCGCGCTCGCGCCGTCGGCTAGTTGTTGACATGTGTAGTGGCGGAAATCACAAAGCGCGTATTTTCCTTGTTTTGTGGGTCGAGGGAAACTCTGAATGACAAATCCTTGCCTTTGTGGTCAGGATGAGGACGCGCGGAGAGCAATCCCGGGACGGCCGTCTACCCCGTTCGATTTCAGTCTCCGAGGTTCGCTGCTGGCCGGGCCAGCCCCAGCCAAAATACCTGGCCTCGGTGTTATAGGGGCGGGGTACGTCACACTAAAACAGCCATGCGGGAACCCAGCGCCTATTGAGTTTTCTCACTTACAGTCTTCGCCCATTTCCTTCGCCACCAAAGTATGGGACCTGTCACCACCATGAAAATGGCGAGAAGTGCGAGCAGGTCCAAGAAGTAGCGAGCATTTCTGCTGACAATGTTGCCGTTGTGAATTTCGAACATGAGCAGCATCAAGGGTGTGGCTTCAAGCGTTGGAAGTTGGAAATCGACTCGTTGCAATCCTGCTCTCAAATCACCCTCGAAGGCTGCGGGACCGCTGATGACAAACCAGCGATCTTGACTGATTGTCGCGTCTGAGGGCATTCCCACAAGACCCGGAATCACCTGCCAGTCGCCACCCTTGAGAGGCCTTTGAAAGCTCGGCCCGCCGAGACCACCCGCAAACAGTTGATTGCCCTCGCGCCTCAGGCTCCAGACGAAACCTGGCGTACCGCTTGGACCCTGCTCACGCACCCAGCGCCTCCCGCCATCCTCCGTGGTCAGCACGCCCAAGCGAGTTCCTATGGTGAACTTGGCGGGCCGATCTGAATAGGCCACCACATGCGAGATCTCGTCTCTCAGCGTGGGAAAATCGTAGACCGGGGGCAGAAGGTCGCGATCAATCTTGTTGCCCACCAAAGCGGGCATCCATTCGCCGCGATGATCCATGACGATGCCGGTGACAGACAGGTAGATCACCGGTCCGATCGCCAGTAGTCCTATAAGTGGTGCGTGCAAATTGAACAAGCTGTTTCTCAGTACTTGCCTGCCATGGTGACTGTGTCGTCGATACCACCACTGCAATACGCCTGTGAGGGCAAGGAGCGCAAAGGCCAGAGCGCCAAAGTCATTGAGCGCCAAGTTGATATCCCGTCGGACAAAGGATCGACCCAGGTGGGTATCGAACAGAACGCGCGACCAGGCCACTTCCTCCGGTAGGCCTTCAACGGCAATCTGATCAAGCTCGATTGAATCCGCGCGAA
>CAZNYE010000246.1:0-3426 GCA_964577185.1 uncultured Pseudomonadales bacterium
CCTATATGGCGGGCAATGGCGTTGCCGCCAACCTGCTCATGGTCGCCATTATCGCGATTGGCCTCGTGTCTTTGACCGGCCTTGAGCGGGCATCTTGGCCAGAAATCCCTTTCAACCACATTGAAGTCTCCGTACCCTTCCCCGGCGCGACTCCGGAGGAAGTGGAAGAATCCATAGTTGCCAAGATCGAGGAACAGGTCAGTTCCTTCGACTATGTGCGGGCGGTCAAGTCGGTGGCGGCGCCCGGGATTGCCTCGGTCCGAGTCGAAGTGAAATCCGGCACCGACATCCCCCAGGCCATCGACGAAATCGAATCGGCGGTCGACCGCATTCAATCGTTCCCGGCGGGCTCAGAACGTCCGGAAGTCACCGAAATGACTAGCCGACAGAGCATCATTCGCCTCGTGGTCTATGGCGACGTTCCAGAACGCTCGCTCAAGGAGCTGGCGTACTGGATTGAAGATGAACTCGCCGCGCTTCCAACGGTGTCGCTTGTTGAGACCAGCGGCGTCAAGGACTACGAGATCTCGATCGAAGTGCCTCTTGCCCACCTTCGTTCCTTCGGGCTGACGCTCGACGACATCGCCGCTGCGATTCGCGGCAGTTCGCTGGACCTTTCCGCTGGCCAGATCGACACTCCAGACCAACGGGTGCGGGTGCGCACGCTCGGCCAAGGCTACGTACAACAGGACTTCGAGGAAATAGTCGTGCTGGCGAAGCGCGATGGCACGGTCGTGCGTTTGGGCGATATCGCCCAGGTGCGCGACGGCTTCCAAGAAAGTGATCTCATTGTGCGACACGAAGACAGCCCGGCCGCTTTCGTGGAGGTTTCCAGGGTCGAGGGCGAGCAGGTCATGGAGGTGGCACAAGCCGTGCAAGAGCATGTCGCCAACGTCATTGTCCCGTCGCTCCCCGCGGGCGTAAACCTGGTCATTCTCAACGACGAATCCCAGGTTTATTCGGAGCGAGTCGATCTCTTACAGAAGAACGCTATTCTCGGACTTCTTCTCGTATTGGTGTCACTGGGCCTGTTTCTAGAGACGCGGCTTGCCGGCTGGGTCGCCGTAGGGCTTATCACTGCCTTCGTCGGCACGCTGGCCGTCATGCTCGTGCTTGATGTGGAGCTCAACACCATCTCCCTGTTCGTCTTCGTGCTGGCGATCGGCATCATCGTGGACGATGCCATCATAGTGGCCGAGAGCATTCATCTTGAGCACAGTCGGGGTACGCCCGGACTCAGCGCGGCAATCCTTGGTGCGCAACGGATAAAGATACCGCTGATCTTCGCGGTTCTCACATCGATCGTAGCCTTCACGCCGGTACTGTTCGTGCCCGGTGGCATTGGGGAAATCTGGCGGGCCTTGCCGATCATGATCATCGCCATGCTGCTGTTCTCGCTGGTGGAGTCGCTGCTCATCCTGCCAAATCACCTGTCCAAATTGCCACCTCCGGACTGGACGCCGAGCAACTTCGTCGAGCGCTTCCTAGCACGGGTTCGAAGCTATGTGGACTATCAATTGAACCGATTCCTGCAAGGTCCGCTCGATCGAGCCCTGCACTTCGCCACGGACCAACCCGCGATCATCATCGCCGGTGCCATCGGCTTATTCATAGTGAGTGTATCCCTGCTGCCCGCGGGCATTGTCACCTCGTCCTTTGTCGAGGCGGTGGAGGGCGATGTTGTCACCGCCAGCTTGGAGATGCCTGACGGAACGACAGCCGAGCGGACTTTTGAGGTGGCGCGGGAACTCGAGGAAGCCGGGCGCCGGGTGATCGAACGGCTGTCCAAAGAGCGGCCGGACGACGCGCCCCCCGTTCTGACAGGCGTGACATTGACCGTCGGCCAGGGACCCCGCGTCGAGGGAGGTGGCGTGACTCCGAATCCGACGCTGAATTTGAAAGCCAACGTCGCCGCGATTGAATTGCAACTTATTGGCATGCAAGAGCGAAACATGTCCACGGCGCGAATCGCACAAGCCTGGAGAAACGAAGTGGGCATGCTCCCCTACGTACGCGGCATCACCTACAGCGGTGAGACCATCGACCTGGGCAATCCCGTGGAGGTGGTTTTGTCGCATCCCGATTCGGACCTCCTTCCATCAATCGCCACCGCATTGACCGACCGCCTGCGTCAGATCGAGGGGGTATTCGATGTGCGATCGGACCATACGCCCGGTGTCCGCGAAATCCAGATCAGATTGCGGGCAGAAGCGCGCACCATCGGACTCACCGCCGAGGCGCTGGCACTACAGGCGCGCTCCGCCTATTTCGGAACCGAGGTGCAACGGGTGCAGCGGGGACGCGACGAAGTGCGGGTATACGTGCGCCTGCCCGCCAATGAGCGTGCGTCGATCACTGACATCGAACGGTATTTGATCCGCACACCCCAGGGTGCGGAAGTTCCCTTAAGCCAAGTCGCTTTTCTCGACTCGGGCATCTCCCCGCCCTCGCTCCGCCGCAGGGATGGGCAGCGCGTGGTCACTGTCACCGCCGACGTGGATCAATCCGTCATCACCGGTGGGGAGGCCAATGGCCTGGTGGTCGATTCCATCCTCCCGGATCTAACGGCGTCAGCGCCGGGCTTGACCTACATCCTCGGCGGCGAACAGCAGCAGCAATTCGATTCGCTCGGCTCGCTGTATCGAGGCTTTGCGATCGCGATGCTCGCCATGTTCGCGCTCTTGGCGATTCCGCTTCGCTCCTACACCAAGCCGTTTATCGTCATGGGCGTGGTGCCCTTCGGGCTGATTGGCGTCATCTTGGGGCACCTGATCCTAGGAATTCCCTTCACAACCACTGCTATTCTCGGCTTCCTGGGACTCTGCGGAGTAGTGGTCAATGATTCGCTGGTCATGATGGACTTCATTGATCAGCGGCTCGCGCAAGGAGATTCACCGCGCACCGCTATCATCGAAGGCGCCAAGGGACGCTTCAGGCCAATCATGCTGACTTCGGTGACGACCTTTCTCGGATTCACACCTCTGATACTGGAAACAGCGATTCAGGCGCAATTCCTGCGCCCCTTCGCCGCCTCTCTCGGCTTCGGGATCATTATCACCACTTCACTTCTGATGGTGCTGGTTCCCGCGCTGGCCTCCGTACGACTGCGCAGGGTCGCGCAGCAGTAGATGTCCTGACGTTTCTCCTCAGGTGTCAGGCAGCCTTCGATGTGGCGAGCAGCGGATTCCGGTTCCCCTTTACCTGGACCTTAAAGTGCTTGCTTGGGCTCAGTTTCGGCAGAGGGTTGATTTTGAGCTTGTAGTTGGCTGGGATCATTTCCAAGTCAAGATGGTGCGCCATCAATAAGAGATTGGCGGTCATCAACAATTCGGTAAAGCGTTGCCCACCGCAAATGTGCGTGCCAGTGCCGAATGGAGCGTAGGCCCCCGGCTGCCGGTGTTCTTCCCTCCCTGGCAGGTATCTGTC
>CAZNYE010000247.1:0-1589 GCA_964577185.1 uncultured Pseudomonadales bacterium
TTCATGGGCCTCGCGCTGCTTGCTGGCGGTGCCTTGGGAACCATCGCCATTCTTGATCCGGGTTATGTGCGCATTGAAATTTTTGGGTGGCTCGCGGAGTCAAACCTGATCGTCTTCGTGGGTCTCTTGCTCGTTGCTTACTTTCTGGTCCGTGCGCTGGTGAGATTCATCGCCGCCCTCTTGCACAGCGGCGCGAGCCTGCGTGGTTTGCGAGAGCGCTACAGATTTGGGAAGGCCATGGCGAGGGCGCGTTCGGGCATACTGCAATTCGCGGCTGGCCATTGGAAAGAAGCGGCTGAGCAGCTTTCCGAGGCAGCGGGCAGAAGTAGCGAACCTGTGACCGTCTGGTTAAACGCGGCGGCGGCAGCGAGAAAAGCAGGCGATAGCGAACTGATGAACAACTGCATCGCAGAAGCACGACAGCTCACCGGAGAAGTGGCAGAACTCTCACTGCTTGAAGCGCGCTGGCAGATCGAAGATGGGGATGCGCAAAAGGCGATAACCACCTTGCGTCAAATGGAAGACCCGCAAGATGCAAAAATTGCCGGTCGGCGTCAGCTACTGCTTGCCAATGCCTTTCACGCCATAGAGGACTGGGAAAGCCTGTCCAACACACTGAAATCCCTGGCGAAGTCGAAGGGCGTCGATGCCAGTGAATACAGACACTTGGAAGTTGCGAAAGCGCGGAGCGCATTGGATGCGCTTGAACAGCGCGCGAATTCGACCGGCCACGCCCCGGTCAAGCGGGACATCGATTCGGCATGGAAGGAGGTGCCAAAGGCCCTGCGCAACGAGCCTTCACTGGTGACGCGCAAGAAGGAGATCGAGGCACTCGATTCTCGCTAGTCGCTCGCGACTCTAGCGTCCACCCCTCATGGACATGAAGAACTCTTCGTTGGTCTTGCCGCCCTTGAGCTTGTCGATCAGAAACTCGATGGCGGCTATGTCGTCCATCTCGTGGAGAAGGCGCCTCAGGATCACTACGCGCGCATAATCCTCGTCCGAGAGTAGCCGTTCTTCACGGCGCGTACCCGAGCGACGAATATTGATTGCGGGAAACACACGCTTTTCGGCGATCTTGCGCTCAAGGTGAAGTTCCTGGTTGCCGGTGCCCTTGAATTCCTCATAAATCACCTCGTCCATCTTGGAGCCGGTATCTATGAGCGACGTAGCGATGATCGTGAGGCTTCCTCCCTCCTCGATGTTGCGCGCGGCGCCGAAGAATCGCTTGGGGTGCTCAAGTGCGTTGGCATCGACGCCACCTGTGAGTACTCGGCCAGTGGAGGGCTGGACAGTGTTGTAGGCGCGCGCCAGACGTGTGATGGAGTCGAGCAGGATTACGACATCCTTGCGATGCTCAACGAGGCGCCGGGCCTTTTCGATCACCATGTCCGCCACTTGGACATGGCGGGTGGCATTCTCATCAAAGGTGCTGGCAACCACCTCGCCGCGTACCGAGCGCTGCATCTCGGTGACTTCTTCCGGCCGCTCATCGATCAGCAATACGATGAGGACAACTTCCGGGTTGTTGGCGGTGATAGATTGCGCGATGTTCTGCAACATCAAGGTCTTGCCTGCCTTCGGCGGGG
>CAZNYE010000248.1:0-3647 GCA_964577185.1 uncultured Pseudomonadales bacterium
GAGATGAGCGCATGTCCGTCTTGTCCAATCTCAAGGACATATTTGCTTCTTTGGATTTGTCCGAGAAACTCGTGCAAGAAGGAGACCTAGAGGTCACCTCACCCATAGATGGCCAAGTGATCGCACAGGTGCTGTTGGATACGCCCGAATCCTTGTCCGAAAAAATCTCTGCCGCCGAAGATGCCTTTGAGTATTGGCGATTAGTCCCAGCGCCTCGTCGAGGAGAACTTGTGCGCCTGTTCGGCGAGGAACTCAGAAGGCACAAGGCCGCGCTCGGTGCCGTGGTAACGCTTGAAAACGGCAAGATTTACCAGGAAGGCTTGGGCGAAGTGCAGGAGATGATCGATATCTGCGACTTCGCCGTCGGTTTATCGCGTCAGCTCTACGGACTCACCATGCCTTCGGAGCGGCCCGGTCACAAGATGTCCGAGTATTGGCATCCAATGGGTGTGGTGGGCATCATCTCGGCCTTTAACTTCCCGGTTGCGGTGTGGTCTTGGAATGCGGCCTTGGCACTTGTCTGTGGAAACAGCTTGGTTTGGAAACCTTCAGAAAAAACGCCGATCACGGCAATTGTCTGCCAGAAACTCCTTGAACGCGCTATGAGTCGGTTGGACGAAGCTCCCGGCGGCCTCCTGCAGCTCGTGACCGGTGCGGCTGACATGGGCGAGCAATTGGTGTGCGATGAGCGAGTGCCGGTGATTAGCGCGACTGGCAGTACGCATATGGGCCGAGCTGTGGCACCTCTGGTGGCGAAACGCTTCGGCCGATCCATACTGGAGCTTGGTGGCAACAATGGCATGATCGTCACGGGGTCGGCAGATATTGACTTGGCTCTGCGGGCTATCCTGTTTTCGGCGGTCGGAACGGCGGGCCAGAGATGCACCACTCTCAGGCGCCTGATCCTGCACGAGGATATCCGCTCGGAGCTGATCGAAAAGCTCTGGCACGCTTACCAACAGGTTTCTATTGGCAATCCTTTCGATGCGGGCACGCTCATGGGTCCGCTCATTGACGAACAAGCCTATGAGGCCATGCGGCAAGCGTTGCTTTTCTCTCAGCACGCCGGCTTCACCTGCTACGGAGGGGAACGCGTCAACCTCAAGGACTTGGAGGGCGGCTACTACGTCAGACCTGCGATGGTGGAGGCCTATGAGCAGAATGACATGGTCAAGACGGAAACCTTTGCTCCTATCCTCTATGCCATGACCTACCGTGACTTCGATCAAGCGCTGGCGATGCACAACGGCGTACCGCAAGGACTCTCGTCCTGCATCTTCACGCAGGACTTGCGTGAGGCGGAGACCTTCCTGTCGGTCGTCGGCAGTGACTGTGGTATTGCCAATGTGAACATCGGCCCGAGCGGTGCGGAAATTGGAGGCGCCTTCGGCGGAGAGAAGCACACTGGAGGAGGGCGCGAATCGGGATCCGATGCTTGGAAGGGCTATATGCGCCGCATGACGGCGACAGTGAATTTCTCGAGGGACTTGCCTCTCGCGCAAGGCATCGAGTTTGAATTCTAGGTCTCAGGCGTTGACGACGAACTTGATGGTCAGATTCTGGTGTCGGATTGGCTTGCCGCGATGAGAAAAGAGACCGACACCGTCATAGAGCACGCGATCCTCATAACCGTCTAGCCAGATGGCTTCAGGGTTGCGCGCCACCAAGGTGACCTTGGAGCGGTCCGCGCCATTGCCGGGGCTTCGTATGAGTTTGAGAATCACCATCCCTTCTTCCGCGCCGGGGAAGTCCTCCAAGGAGTCCTCGACGACCGCGACCACTTCGATCTTACCCTTGAAATGACTTAAGGCCAGTCTCCCGTGAGTCTCCACCCCGGACAGTCCTTTCTGAGACTCGTTCAAGATACTCCAGGCTTTCTCGATGGGGACATTGAACGCCTTGTGCCCGATGATGTCGCGACCGCAGAAGAAGTAGTGATTCTCAATGCCGCCACGCTTGAGTTCCCGTTGCATGATGCCGAGATCTCTGGGATCGTCGTTGATACCTTTGATGATGGGCGCTTGGTTGTCTATGGTGATCCAAGGTCGCTTGCGCAGTTCTGTGACCGCGTGTCCTGTGGAGGTCAGCCATTCGAAGCTGCCCGAGGCATTCCTTGAGTACCCTCCGTCGGCACTTCTCCTCAGGAACTCATGCGGATGATTGAAGTGAACCATCATCCGCAACCGAACCTCGGGATAGAGTTCATGAAAGCTATCCAACATGTCGAAGAAGGCCTGGTCAAAGCGGTCCGGATAGAAGGCTAGCTCTTTGGTGCCTATGCGAATGGAATCTATGCCGGCCTCTGCCAGTGCTGCGAGCCAGGCACCGAGCTTCCTGTTGCTGAGCACCATGGGGTCTCCGCCGGACATGAGGATTTCGCGCAAGGCTTCGCGGCCTGTCTTGGGATGTCGGCCACCGTTTGCGGCAACCAACTTATTGTGCTGTTCAATGTAGCCGACGATTTCGCCGATCTGTGCCAGCCCTTTGGGCGCAAGGCGTCCGTCTCGGCGTTTGACTTCCTTGCCCGCTATGAGTTCTTCCCGATAACAGAAGCGGCAATGCGCCGAACAGGTTGAGGCCACATAGATGAGCCCCAGCTCATACTTATGGATAAGCCCTTCAACCGGGCTGTAGTCCATTTGATTGGCTGGATCTGGGCTGCCCGCCAAGTCCATGGTCTCCTTGGGACTTGCCTTGACCAGTGTCTGCAGGGCATGGCTGTTCTTCGCCAATTCAAAATAATGCCGCGTCAGCTTGACCGGCATGCGCGCCTCTATGTCCCGGAAGGTGTCCTTCTGTTCTGCGAGCAAGGCAAGTTCGTGCTCGCTATAAAGGGACAGCATGGCCTCCGGAACCTTCTTGTCGATGAATTTATTGAGGCCTTTGATGATCTGACGATCATACTTGGCGTTAGGGATAGATTCGAGAAAAGACCTTTCTCGCTTTGATGGTTCGTAGGAGTTGCCACTTGGCATCGACATCACCTAGCTGTCTCTGCGTTTCGGTTCATTTCAGTTATTCTCTGGGTCACAAACCTGCCGATGTGCGAACCAGGCAAGTTCAATGGTTGCAGTCATAGGGACGCACCATGATAAGAGACCTCCAACCCATAACTCAAACGACGGGCAGAAATTCGCAGCGACCGTCCCCACTCGCACCGCGACCATTCCTGTCGGCCACGCCGATGGCTATCCGCGTGCCGCAGTAAAGAGTGCCCGCGTGCTGATCTCCTTAGGCAGATTTCAACCGTGTGTCACCCGGTAGACCCATACGTGATGCACGACTTCGGGTTCGCCCTTGGGCAAGGGGCGATAGGGTTCCGAACATTCTACTAGCTGCCACCTGCCCGCAGCTTGCAAACCATCGAGGTATGGGCCAAAGCCGTCCTTTTCGTGCGAATCGGTTTTCAGTGAGAAGGCGATGTGACCGCCATTCTTGGTGATTCGAATAAGCTCATCAAAGGCCTCCGCTGGCGCATGACCCGTTGTAAACACGCCGACGCTGATGACCGCATCGAAAGTCTCATCGGCAAAATCCAAGGATCCGCCGAGTACCATCTGCTGCAAGGTTTGATACAGGCCCTTTTCTCGCGCCTGTTGGAGCATCCCTTCGGAGAGATCGATTCCGTGCAGTTCACTGTAATCCGC
>CAZNYE010000249.1:0-2277 GCA_964577185.1 uncultured Pseudomonadales bacterium
GCGTCGGGCAGCTCCAGCGCTTCCTTTCAAACCGCTGCCTCGGCTTCAGCAACCTCATCAATCATGCCAATTGCGCGATGTTGTTGAATCGGGGCATGCAGTCTGCCCAGCACAAATTATCGTTAGGTTTGCGTGGCGCAATTCAAGCGTGATACGCCTGATCTAAAGACGACCCTGGTGCGCCTGTATTGACGGCAAGGTTCGACTATACGTTGTGTAGAGAACACGGGAGAACGCGTGGGCGAACTAAAAGAACTCCGAGACGGTATCCTCCAACTCCCAGAACGCCCGCAAGGACAGAAGCTTCCCCGCCTCGTTCACCTTGTACACCGTCACCAACTCCGTGCGAAAGACGTTGCCGGCAGCATCCTTTGTCGTGATCGTGCCGACATTGGCACATTCATTGCCGCAAGCCAGGCTGTGGCGAATGTGAAAGCGAACATCCTGTGGGGCGATGACGTTGTCGTAGAACGCGGTGATCGCGTCAAGACCACGATGCCCGCGTCCTTGTTCATCGAGTGGCGATCGGCCCACCGGATCTTCAATGATGGCGTCTTCGTCCCACATGGCCAGCCACCGTTCTCGGTCTTGCGATTCGACCGCTTGAATCGAGTTGATCGCGGCAGTTCTGGCTGGATGTTCCCTCGCATTCAAAAGTACCTTGTGTCCCATGCTTCGCTCCGTATTTGTTTAAGTAATCCGTTGCTGAAAGTGCTCGTCCGCAAACTACCGGATGTCTCTAAGCTTTTTAGCCATGCCAGATTGGGCACATGTAGCTGTCATGGCATGTGCATGAGTTACACCGATCTCCGTCATCCGCCCGGAATCTTACTTGGATTAGGCAAGGCTGCCTATGCCATCAACCCCGGACTCGCGAATCAAGGTATGGAACTGGGACTGATGGTCGTTCAAATGCTCAACCAAGTTGAAGCAGGAGGTTCCGGCAGGATGCCCACATTCCCCAACGAACAAAACGAAATCGAGCCCGGCAGGCTCGGCGGGGTCGAACGAAGTGAGACATGGCTCCGCCTGCTGGGCTCGAACCAGCGACCCGCTGATTAACAGTCAGCTGCTCTACCTACTGAGCTAAGGCGGAAGCGGGAGCGTCATTGTACATTGCCTTATTCGGCCGTTGACAGCGAGATTCTTGAGCAAGCCTCATCCGCCCATCTGTGAACATTCAGGTGCCGCGCCAGCGTCAGTCGTCAGCGTACATCGAATCTTGGACTTCCCCGCGTCACAGGCCGCCTCCATTCTCGCGAGCGCCCCGCCGGCCGTCCGCTTAATGCGAATCTCCATAGTGCCCATGCCTTCTCCGGCTTCCGCGCAAAACTCCCGCGCCAAGGACCTGAGTTGACGGATTTCAGCCTCGTATTCCCGCGTGAGGTCTCGTTCAGGCTCGACGAGTGCGCTCTCGCAACCAGCGGCGATGAACAGGCAGGCAGGAATAAGAATGAGCAAAGGATGTGATCGCATGCTCAGGACTCTCTAGACTGGTGGGCAGGCTCATGCTACCCGGATTGAAGTGAAACAAGCGTATAAACTGCGGACTTCCGGTCAATTACAATCACTTCCATGAGCAAGCACAAGGCGTATCATAGACTCGACGCGGGTGTCGTATAGTGGTGATTACCCCAGCTTCCCAAGCTGGAGATGGCGGTTCGATTCCGCTCACCCGCTCCACTTTCTGCTTGGCGTTCAAAGGTCTATTAGCCCTGAGTGCCTTGATATTGCTGAATGCCCCCTCAAACGCCGCCCTGCCAGCAACTCTGGCCGACGGCACACCCCTACCTAGTCTCGCGCCCGTCGTTGAGCAGGTGTTACCCGCGGTGGTGAACATAGAAACCTATGCCCAAGTGCGGGTGCGTAGCTCGCTGCTCGATTCTCCCTTCTGGGGTCGCTATGTGCGCCCACGCACAGAACGCCGCATGAGAAGCGCGGGATCCGGCGTCATCATCGACGAGGCGCGTGGTTACATCCTCACCAACTACCATGTGATCGAGTCCGCTGAAGAGATTCAAATCAACCTCAGGGACCGGCGCGAAGTGACTGCTGGCATCGTCGGATTTGACAAGCAGGTCGATCTTGCGGTCTTGCAGGTGGACGCAAAGAGCCTGGCGGAAATCGAACAAGGCGACTCCGACGGGCTTTCCGTGGGAGATTTCGTTTTGGCGATCGGCAATCCCTTTCGATTTGAGTCAACCGTCACATCTGGCATTGTTAGCGCGCTGGGAAGGGGGACAAGTCGTGAAGGATTTCAAGACTACATTCAGACCG
>CAZNYE010000250.1:0-5054 GCA_964577185.1 uncultured Pseudomonadales bacterium
CGTGGCGCAGGCGGTATTTCAGAAAGGTCAAATTGACCAAGTGACTTGTTCGCCCCCGCCTGTTTGCGCTCGCCCTGAAGCACATGAATAGTCACCGCGGTTTGATTGTCATCCGCGGTCGAAAAGACCTGATTCTTGCGCGTGGGGATGGTGGTGTTCTTGTCGATGAGCACACTCATTACCCCACCAAGCGTTTCAATGCCCAGCGAGAGCGGCGTCACATCGAGTAAGAGCACGTCCTTCACGTCTCCCGAGAGCACCGCGGCCTGAATCGCCGCACCAACCGCAACGGCCTCGTCTGGATTGACATCCTTCTTCGGCTCTCGGCCAAAGAACGTCTTGACCTTTTCCTGCACGAGGGGCATGCGAGTCTGTCCGCCAATAAGAATCACATCGGAAATGTCGCCCACCTTGAGCCCGGCATCAGACAGCGCTATGCGGCAGGGCTCCAGCGTCTTTACGATCAGGGACTCGACCAGCGACTCGAGTTTCGCTCTCGTCAGCTTGAGCACAAGGTGCTTGGGTCCGGACGCGTCAGCCGTGATGTAAGGCAGATTGATCTCCGTTTGTTGGCTGCTGGATAGTTCTATCTTGGCCTTCTCGGCAGCCTCCTTCAGACGTTGCAGCGCAAGCGGATCATTGTGCAAGTCCACACCGTTGGAACGCTTGAATTCATCGGCGATGTACTCGATCAGCACCATGTCTATGTCTTCGCCACCCAGGAAGGTGTCGCCATTGGTTGACAGGACTTCGAATTGCTGTTCCCCATCCACAGAGGCGATTTCGATGATCGAGATATCGAACGTGCCCCCGCCAAGGTCGTACACGGCGATCTTTCGATCCCCCTGTTCCCTGTCCACGCCATGCGCAAGGGCCGCGGCCGTCGGCTCGTTAATAATGCGCTTGACATCGAGACCGGCAATCTTCCCGGCGTCCTTGGTCGCCTGGCGCTGGGAATCGTTGAAGTAGGCCGGCACGGTGATCACGGCCTCGGTGACCGTTTCACCGAGATAGTCCTCCGCGGTGCGCTTCATTTTCTTCAGCACTTCCGCGCTCACCTGCGGCGGCGCGATACGCTCTTCGCGCACTTCGATCCAAGCGTCACCGTTCTTGGCTTCAGAAATCTTATAGGGCACCATGGCGATGTCGCGCTGCACCACATCGTCCTTGTAGCGGCGGCCAATCAAACGCTTCACCGCAAAGAGGGTGTTAAGCGGGTTGGTGACCGCCTGACGCTTCGCGGATTGCCCTACCAGAATTTCCTTGTCGTCCGTATAGGCAACGATCGAGGGCGTGGTTCGATCACCCTCTGAATTCTCAATGACTCTTACCGAACTCCCCTCCTGCACCGCGACGCAAGAGTTTGTCGTTCCGAGGTCGATTCCGATTATCTTTCCCATGTTGACTCCAGATATTCCAAGCTAATGTATGAATTGAAATTTCTTTGGCTTCAATCGAGTGATTGCCTTGTTACCCGTATATTTGCTCGATTTCGGCGAGTTCAAGACTTCACGTAGTCAATGCCCGCGAAACCACCACCTTGGCGGCGCGCACCAAGCGCCCATTCAACGAAAATCCGGCCTGCACCACATTGAGCACGGAGTTTTCCTCACATTCATCGTCTGAAGCGGTCGCCACCGCCTCGTGCCAAGCCGGATCAAAAGGTTCACCTTCCGGAGCGATTCGTTCAACACCGTGTCGAGAAAGCGTATCCATGAGAAGCTTGGTCGCGAGTTCGATTCCTTCTGCATCGGAAGCATCCTCCCCGTGCGATTGTGTGAGTTCCACCGCTTTTTCGAGACTGTCTATGACAGGCACTAGGTCGCGCACCAATCGTTCCACGCCAAACTTGTGTGCGTTCTCGACATCGCGAGCGGCCCGTCTCTGAATATTCTCAACCTCGGCACGGGCCCGCAATACTCGATCTTCGGCTTCCACGAGCTTTGCTTGAAGCTCGGAAAACCCATCCTCGACCGAGACTTCGCCCACAGCCACCTCTTCTTCGGGCTGCGCCTTCATCCCATCGGGCTGTACGTCATCATCGTCTGCTACCAACCCGGCCTCTGGCTCGGTCTGCTCCTCGCGCTGTTTGGATTTGGCCATGAAACTCCCGCCTGATCAGGTGTTTGGATTATCGTCTAGATAGTCGTCTACATAGTCGTCTACATAGTCGTCTGCGCGACCCTGCCAGCAAGCCTCGGTGCAGGGCCGAAGCACTATAGAAGTTGGGGCGCGTTCTCAAAATACAAGTGGCGCGGCTGATTGAGCCCACACGCGCCGTGAAGGACTATACAACCCCTACTCCAGCGATGATTCCAAGAGCCGCGAGGTCATGTCCACCACTCCTATCACCTTCTCATAGTGCATACGCTTGGGACCTATGACGCCGAGCACACCAGCGACTTCGCCCTTCTTGCGATAGCGCCGCGTGACCACGCTCAAGTCCGAGAAGGGCTTATAGCCTGATTCACCACCTATGTAGAGCTGCACGCCATCTGAACGCATGGAGCGGTCGAGTAATTCCAAGACCAATCGCTTTCTCGCGAAGGCATCAAGCGCCCGTTTGGCGGATTCCAAGTCATGATGTCGGCCAAGCAACCTCGCCTCGCCTGAAACGGCAAGATTGTCATTGCTATTGCCCATACTTCCAAAGGCCTTTCCTGCCACTTCCAGCGTGGTGCGCAGAAAGGAGTCGAGCTTCTCCCGGTCAGATTCCATGCTCGCAAGCACCTCATCCCTGATTTCTGACAGGCGCATTCCACCAAAATGCTTGCTGACGAAGCTGCCCGCCTCATCAAGTTCCCGCTCGGTATATTCCCGCCCGGTGTGAATGATGTGGTTGCGCACATCGCGATCATTCACCACCATGATGACCAAGGCTCGCCGACCAGAGAGCTTCAAGAACTCGATTTGGCGTAATACACCGTGCTCTTCCCCTTTCATCGTCACCACGCCAACGAGGTCGGTCGCGCGCGAGAGCAGGCGAGACACCTGGCCAATCAATTCTTCCGAACTTGAATCCGGGTCAAGTGTACGGCGCATCGCCTCCTGTTCGGGATTGCTCAACGGACTGACAGACACGAGGCTGTCAACAAAAAACCGCAAACCCTCGTTGGTGGGCACCTTGCCGGCTGAAGTATGTGGAGAACGCACCAATCCCTGCTGCTCGAGCGATGCCATGACATTGCGCACCGTCGCCGAACTCACCTTTACTCCCGGCAGACTCGCAAGCCACTTGGAGGCGATGGGTTCGCCCGAATCTATGTAACGCTCGACCAGCATTCTCAGCAGTGCTTTGCTGCGCGGATCCAGATCGTTTGCTTGAAGGCTCGGCATAGCCGCAAGTTTGTCCCACTCTGCACAATGGACGCAAGCGAAGACGAATGGGTAAAGTAGTCGTCTTCTTGCCAATTGCCGAATCGCTTGCCTCCAAGTACTGGGCATGCTGCTTGAACTCAGCATAGAAAACTACGCGCTCGTGCGTGCTCTGAGGATAGAGTTCGGCCCGGGACTTTCCGCCATTACGGGTGAGTCCGGGGCGGGCAAGTCATTGTTGCTCGGCGCGCTTGGCCAAGTTCTGGGAGACCGCGCCGATACCGCACGCATATCCCCAGAAAAGACATCAAGCCAGATGGGTGCGCTCTTTGACATCACCGACACGCCAAGCGCCGCGGATTTCCTGAGAAGCCACGACCTCGAGAATCCAGATGCCCGCAATGAGTGCCTCTTGCACAGGCGAATAGACGTGAGTGGCCGCTCGCGGGCCTATGTGAACAACGTGTCGGTCACCCTTTCAACGCTGCGGTCACTCTCATCCCACTTGGTGGATATACACGCACAGGACCAGCACCATGCGTTGCGCACGCAGCAGGTTCAGCAGCAGATTTTTGACGAATACGCGGCTGGTAAAGATGAAATCAAGCACCTAGACACATGCTGGCGCACATGGCAGTCCGCGAAATCCCTCGCCACGAGACTGCGCGAGCGCGTCGAGTCGCAAAGGCACCGGATCGACCTGCTTCACTACCAAGTAGAGGAAATAGAGCGGCTGGGCCTTCAAGAGGGGGAATATGAACAAATCGTCGAACAGCATGATCGTCTCTCCAGCGTGGACGCATTGCGCACCCAAACAGGGCGGGCCATAGATCTATTGGAACAGGAGGACTTTGGGCTTGGCACTAGGCTCAGTCAACTCAATAACTTGCTTGAACGCATGAAGGACAGCCACCAATCCCTGCAATCCGCGCGCGATGCGAGCGCCTTGGCCGCTTCGGAACTCGGCCTCGTGACCACGGAATTGACGCGCTACATGGACAGCCTGCAGGCCGACCCGCAAGAACTCGAAAGGCTCGATCAACGACTGTCGAGCATCATTGATCTCGCTCGAAAACACCGCGCACAACCAGAAACACTCTTGGCGCACGGCCAAGAACTTCGCGCTCAGCTTGACAATATGGCGCGTGAGGACGGTGAGCTTTCGGAAGCGCGAGCGCAAGTCACTGAACGAGAAAAGGCGTTCACCCGCAGAGCCAAGGAGCTCGGCAACAAACGACGCGAGGCCTTGTCAAACTTCGAATCAGCGCTTCATGGCTACTTGCGTCGACTCGGTCTGGAGGATGCGCGCATCCAAGTAAGGCTTTCGGAACACACCCATGAAGGAGGTTTCGAGAGGGTGTCTTTCGACTATGCACCTTCCGAGGCCCTAAAGGCCATTCCACTCGAAAAAGTCGCCTCCGGCGGTGAACGCTCAAGGCTTGCGCTCGCGGTAGAGTTGCTCGCAGCGGAGCATTCGCAACTTCCGAGTTTGATCCTTGACGAAGCCGATGTTGGCATCGGAGGAAGCTTATCCGACGAGGTAGGCAAGCTCTTGTCTCAGCTTTCCTCGAGCACACAGATTCTCATGATCACCCACGCGCCTCAGGTCGCGGCGCGAGCGCAAGCGCACTTTCGCGTTGTCAAGGCTGAAGACGACAGCGTCTCAATACGCAAGCTCAATGCGGATGAGCGGCTTGAAGAAGTAAGTCGCATGCTCGGCGGGCAGCACCTCGCAGACT
>CAZNYE010000251.1:0-19634 GCA_964577185.1 uncultured Pseudomonadales bacterium
AGGCTGCTGTGCGCCGTTGCTGCCCATTCCGCAGGTTCCTTGTGTAAGTGCATTCTGGCCAGTTTGAGCAGCCCAAGAAACGACCATACGTGCCCATTCTAGGCACCAAGTGGCCGCCACACGCGGGACAGGCTCTCACCGCCGCATTGCAGTCACGACAAACATACATTTCATCAGCCTTCACAAGTAAACCCGTGCCACAATGTGGACAAGCACTCGCCGTGTGATCACACAGCGGAAAGTAGGAGCATCCGTAGAAAAAACTGCCATTGCGAGCATTTTTGCGTCGCTCAAGGCATCCTTCCCTGCAGCGTGGACATGCAACATCTTGTTCCAGTGCGCGGCCAAAGAAGGAAACATTGAATCGGTCTTTGATAAGTTCATCTACAAAGGTGGAAGGAGTGCCTTCAGTGGCGAGAAGGTATACCTGCCGCTTGGCCCGCGTGATGGCGACATATAGTAAGCGACGCTCTTCGGCATTTGGATGGGATTCTGCTTTCGCCAACACTAAGTCGAGCAGTGGGTCGTCGGCAATTTCGGACGGAAATCCATATTTTCCGGAACAAACACCAATTATCAGGGCATAGTCGGCTTCCAATCCCTTGGCCCCGTGCACAGTGCTCCAAGACAAGTGAAGATTCGCGTACTGCCCTGCAAGAGCAGCCATGTTGTTAGGTTTCAAATGGCGGTAACGGCCCATTAGCAGCACTTCGGACCTCCCTTCATACTTGGACGCATCCTTGCTGATCCGGGCAAGCGCTTCCGATAAGAGGCTGAGCCCCTCCTCGCCCGGAAGGCCGACATACACCGAAGGTCCTTCCGCCTTCACAACCGCACGCACACTCTTGCGAATCTGCGCACTGTTCTTCAGCACAAACGCGGTCGCGACATCCGCGATTCGGTCGTTGCAGCGAAATGTGGTCTCCAAGTCGATTCTCTCGAAGTGGCCGAAGTCTTCTCCAAACTCCCGCATCACCGCGATGTCGGACCCGGCAAATCGATAGATGGCCTGCCAGTCATCTCCTACCGCAAAAAGTTGAGATCCTGGGCAACTCTTCAGCAAGGCCTTTAATAGCCGTGCTCGCGAAGGTGAAATGTCTTGGAACTCGTCGACCAGCACGTACCCATAGGGGCTTTGAAAACGTTCGGACTCTACGAGGTCCGTGGCACGGTT
The DNA here is from genome assembly GCA_964577185.1 of uncultured Pseudomonadales bacterium. Taxonomy (GTDB): domain Bacteria; phylum Pseudomonadota; class Gammaproteobacteria; order Pseudomonadales; family Azotimanducaceae; genus Azotimanducus. Next base: position 1,175 of record CAZNYE010000251.1, read on the forward strand.
GATCATGTCGTGAAAGTCAATGTGCCCTGCCTCTGCAAGCGTATCTTGATAGCGTTCGTATATCGGCCGGAACACGGCAAGAAAGGCTCGCGCGCGCATGCTGTCCGCACGCCCATTTGCGCGGACGGCGACCTCCTCGAACGACAGCCTGCTGCCCTTAAAGTGCTGAAGGAAGGTGCCTACCAGCCGTATGAAGGGTTCAACTCTTCCCTGCCTCTCGAAGGTGTCAAAGGCCGCCTTGCTGGAGACCAGGGAGAACGCGACGCCGTGGCCCTGCAGCTTCTCTTCCAAGTTTGAAAGTAGCGTGCCGTCCGCCTGTTCATGGCTGAAGGTCTCTATCAGGACAGTACCGTATTTGGCATGGAGGTTTCTCTTCCACTTCATTCCAGCCAAATACTGCACTTGATCGACAAATGGTGCTGGATTCCCTGAAGCGTTAATCCCAAAGTGCTCGATGTAAATTTCGTAGTCAGGGAGATAGAAGTCTGGTTGATATTGGCGTTTCTCCGCGCTTGCAGTGTCGTGCTGATAATCGCGCTCGTATTCGTAATTGACACCGCGCAAATAGAGGAAATTGGCGATCTCGCACTCCTCAAAGCTCTTTACCGTTTCCCCCCTGAGCGACCGTATGTCGAATTTCCGGATGTAGTAGTAATACTCGCCCCAGCTCGCACACTGATGCTCGCTTTTGTAGGGCGCAAACTGGCGCTCAAACCACTCGACAAGTCGTGCCGAAACTTCGTTGTCGGCGAGTAGAGTAGCGATGATATCTTTGACCAACCTCGTCAAGGCAGCCCCTCCCTCAGCAGCCTTGGCCGAAGCTGGTCGCCTGCCTTCGGCCTGACCAATGATCTCAAGACCAAGGGCGTGGAAAGTGCTGACATTCACCTTGCTCCCGATGTTGGCGCCAAGTCGCTCGCGAAGACGTTCTTCCATCTCCTTACGCACGTCACGAGCGAAAGCCAGTAAGAGCAATTCGGTCGGACTTCTAAGATCCCTCTCAATGAGCCAGCCGGTCTTGGCGACGATCACCGAGGTCTTGCCGCTACCAGCCGCAGCAACCACCAGATTGCGCTCCTCATCGACCACCACTGCCCTGCGCTGCTCCTCCGTGAGTGGTCGTGCCTCAATCCGATCAAAGAGTTCACGCGAGCGCACAAGTTCATTGTTGATATAGTCCCTGTTGGCCTTCGCCCTCGCCTCGTTCGGGGACCGCAAGAACTCAAGCACATCAAGCAGCATGCGTGTCTCGGCCGTGTCCATCAATGCTTTCGGCGAAGACCCAGTCAAGTCACCCGCAGCGCTCCGCGCCTGACGCGTCAGGTCACAGAACGCACGTTTGGTCAGAAATCTTGGCGGATCATCGAGTCCACGCAAGCGCCCGCATACCGCTTGAAGCTCTTCGCTCCGTCCGGCAAACTTCTTTCGCCACCAATTGCGCCTCCCCCGTTCAATCGCCTCAGCTAACGAAGCCGCAGCAGTTCGCGACACTCCGGACATGGCCCTCGCTGCCGAAGCTCCCCGTAACCATACGCGAGACCACCAAATACCCTCGGCTACATCAACCGCCTCCAATTCTCGCAGAGGAATGTCCAATACACCTCTGAGGGACTGTAACTTCACTGCCTCGGCGGTCACCCAGACCACGAAACCATGGTGCGGTTTCAGAATTTTGAAGATACGGGAAGCGACCCCGGTACTCTTAGTCGCGAAGAGTATGTCTTCGTTCAGGTCCAATGGAGTTTGGGCGGGTTACTCACAATGGCGCAAACGGACAATGCTCGCGCATCATTAGTCTTCGCAAGTACGCCTGCAAGTGCTTGAAAGCGCCCAATAGCTTGTCCTCGTGAGCCCAGTACAGGGTATAGCCAACAATGATATCCGTGACGCTGAATCGATCCTCAACCAGATACTTGGAGTCAGCAAGCGCCGTATCCATGACTGCCGCGCTTCTCGCGAAAAATGCTTCGTTTTGCAGAAGGATCTCGGGTACTCGCTGTGCCTTGGGCAGTAGCTTGCTCGCGTTGAGTTCGCTGCTCCAGAGCCATGCCTCCATCTCGGTCAAGGCGAATGACACCCACTGATCATGCAAGGCGCGAGGCCAAGTACCGGGAGCCGCAATCAGTTCGCGCTCCGGCGCGAGGTCGGCAATGGCCGTAGAAATAGCAGCCGACTCGAACAGAGGCTGACCATTGATGAGTGCCGCCGGTAATTTGCCCAGCGGGTGGACTGCACGAAGCTGCTCGCTTCCGATCACCTCGGCAGAGCCACCAACCGTCCTATAGGGCAGACCTGCCTCCTTAAGCGTCCACAAACACCTCGCGGAGCGCGTAGGCGAGTACTCGAATAGGGTGATCTCAGTCATGGCCATGTGTCTTTGATTGGGGATTGGGACAAATAGTGTGTGTCCTTCTTGCCCCCGCTTCTGAGCGCGAAACATTAGCGCAGAATATCACTATGGACTCACCAACCACTCGAACATAGTGGTGTGCCTCGGCTGGACCATCATCGGCTTGCCATACAGTGCGTGGGGTGCCCACCTTTCTGAAAACCACATGATGCGTGCGAGCTTGGGAGCCTTCGCGTACCTTCCCGTCGCGATTCTTACTACCCCATGACCAATGAGCAACACTCCCGCCTATGGGCCGCCTTGTCTCTCATTGACGGCCGGCCGGGCATCCTTCACGCCTAGAAATACAGAGTGGCACCGCCACTTGGCGGGAACCGCGGACTCCTTAACTTCAGGTCGCGCTCATTCAATTTCAGCCTGAATCGATCTGCTGCCAAGCCAGCTTCGAGAGCTCATATGCCCTCGCTCCCGCCTGATCGGCTTGCGCACTCTTCGCCGTGCCGTCGAGCACCCGCCGGGCGATGCCCTGCGAAATGGCCGCGAGCCGAAACATATTGAACGCGATGTAGTAATTCCAATGGTCGAGGTCAATCCCGGATCGTCCCGTTAATTCGCAATAGCGCGCGATGTAATCTTCTTCATGGGGTATGCCGAGCGCATTCAGGTCTTGCCCGACTAGTTCATTGCGGTACGACATACAAAAGTAGGCAAAATCGGATATGGGATGACCGAGCGTGCTGAGTTCCCAATCCAAGATGCCAATCACCTCTAACCTGCTGGCATGCATCATCAGGTTATTGAACTTGAAGTCACCGTGGACGATCGCGCACTCATCGTCCGGAGGAATATTCTCTGGCAGCCAAGCGATGAGATTGTCCATGTAGGGATTATCGACGGTCTTGGTGTATTCGTACTGACCGCACCAACGCTTCAGCTGACGCGCAATGTAGTCCGTGTGCCTGCCGAAATCCGAAAGTCCAACAGACTCGAAATCAACCTTATGCAACTTCGCCTGTGCATTCAGCGCGGCGGACCAGAGCTGAGTGCGTTCCTGTGGTGTGTACTCACCAGTGTTCACTTCCCAGTGAACCTTGCCGTCCTGATATTCCATGATGTAGAACCAAGTGCCGATCACATCCTCGTCTTGGCACAATGCGAACACCCTCGGCACCGGCACATCGGTCTCGCCAAGCGCCTTCAGAACACGGTACTCGCGATCTACGGCGTGAGCGGATTTCAACAGGATACCTTCCGGCTTGCGGCGCATCACGTATCGCTCACCACCAGCACTTAAGAGATATGTCGGGTTTGACTGCCCGCCGACGAACTCCTCAACCCTGAGCGTACCGCCGAATCCCTTCACGTGCTCAAGCATGTACGTGGCCAAGCGATCCTCGTCGAACCGATGGCGTTCCTTAAGCGGAACAGTGCCGGTGTTGTCTTCCGCGCTGAAATCGGTCATGGAAGTCGCAACTCCGGCATCTCTCACATCCTATGTATGTGTCAAATGGTCAGTTTCGTGTAAGCAGACTGCCGGGAACGCTCAGCGTACCTGAAGTCATCCCATCGAGCCTCACTCGGCCGCCACCTCCAGTTCAATCGCATCCGCGAACTTCTTCAGCGCCGCCTGGCGAAGCTTCGGCAGGTGTGTTGTCGGGAAGAGGTCATCGGTACCGCGATACTCACCGAGCACCTGGCGGGCAACCGTGACCTTGTGGACTTCCGTCGGCCCATCGGCAAGCGCCATGTGAAACGAATCAATCACACCGGCCGCGAACGGCATTTCGTTGAAGGATGCGTAGCGCGCATTCGATGAGAACCACTTCTCGCCGTTGATGACCCACTCGTCACCAACCAGTTCCGCCCGGCATTTGAATACCTTCGGATCCGCCCCGCCCTGCGGCTCGGTCATGGAATAGCAGGAAACAATCTCGTTCTTGAGCAGCGGCTCAAGGTACTTCTCCTTCTGTTGGTGAGTGCCGTAGTGCGCGAGGATTTCGGCATTGCCGGAGTCAGGCGCCTGACAGCCAAAGACCGTCGGCGCATGCGGGGCCCTGCCGAGAATCTCGTTCATCAGGGCGAGCTTGAGTTGCCCATAGCCCTGTCCGCCGAGTTCGGGTCCGAGGTGACAGGCCCAGAGCCCACGACCTTGAACCTCCTTCTGCAGGGGCCGAATCAGGCGTTCGCGATTGGGGTCATTGAGGTCATAGGGGCTGCCCAGCACAAATTGCAGCGGCGCCACTTCCTCGGTCACGAATTCATCTATCCAATCGAGATCCTTTTGGAACTCGGGGTCGGTCTCGAAGTCCCATCCCATGGGTCTCGTCTCCAAGATGCAACAGAATTCGGCAGAATAGCAGTAATCTCGTTGAACGAATGAAGGATCTCCATGCGTCAGCAGCATCTGCCACAGCTACTGCTCGTCGGGCTGTTCTTGTCGGTTCTATGCAGCGCCTGCGCCGCCAAGGACCGGCAGGACTTATGTATTCGCTCCTTGGAAGGAGGGACGCACCAATTTCGCGTGGAAATTGCGGACACGGCGGAAGCTCGCCGCCAGGGCCTCATGCACCGCACAGAAATGGCCGACGACCAAGGCATGCTGTTTGACTTCGAGACCCCGAAGCCGGTCAGCATGTGGATGAAGAACACACCCCTGTCCTTGGATATGCTGTTTATCGCACAGTCCGGGCGCATCTTACGGATTGAACACGAAACCACGCCCTTCTCCTTGCGTTCAATCCCCTCCGGTCGACCCGTCCGCGGGGTGCTGGAGATCCTCGCGGGCACCGCCCAGGAATTGAATATCCGGGTTGGTGACCATGTGTTGCATCCGGTCTTCGGCAATGAGTGCGTCCAATGACAGCAATTCTCATTATGGCTGCGAACTCCCCCCGCACGACTGCCTGAGCGTCGATTCGGCAAGGATTCAGCCGAATCTGTAAGGTATCTAGCGCTTCACACGGGAGTTCGCAGCCATAGTGAGAATTGCTGTCCAATAAGTAAATGAGTTGACGCAGGCACGGCAAATCTGGATGATTCATGGCTTGGAGAGCACTTGCTGCCAACTTTGAGCGACGGATGCATTGCATTTGATCGGGTTTGGTCGGGAGCTTCATCGAACACCATTTTCAAAATGGGAATACACCTATGGCTCTGCACTATGTCCCGAGAAAACCGCGCGCCGATCAAATCGCTGATCTCGCTGAAGAGTGGCGCACGAACGAACGCTGGACCGATGTGAAGCGGGGCTATTCGGCCGAGGACGTGGTCAATCTTCGCGGCACCATTCCTCACCGCAGCATGCTGGCAGCGCACGGCGCCGACAAACTGTGGGAGTCACTCAAGCATAATGACTTTATCAATGCGCTCGGAGCGCTTACCGGCGGCCAGGCCATGCAGCAGGTCAAGGCCGGCATCAAGGCCATCTACGTGTCCGGCTGGCAGGTCGCCGCCGACAACAACACCTCGCAGACCATGTATCCAGACCAATCCCTCTACGCGGTGAACTCAGTCCCCTCGGTGGTGAATCGAATCAACAACGCCTTCAGGCGCGCCGATGAGATCCAGTGGAGCAAGGGCATCGACGATGGCACCGACTTCTATGTCCCCATCGTCGCGGATGCCGAAGCCGGATTCGGCGGTGTTCTCAATGCCTTCGAGCTCATGAAGGGGATGATCTCCGCGGGTGCCTCGGGCGTCCACTTCGAAGATCAGCTCGCGTCTGTGAAGAAGTGCGGTCACATGGGAGGCAAGGTGCTGGTGCCGACCTCCGAGGCTATTCAAAAGCTCATCGCGGCGCGCCTCGCCGCCGATGTCTGCGACGTGCCCACGCTGCTCATGGCGCGCACCGACGCCAATGCGGCAGATATGGTGACTTCGGATGTGGACGAATACGACGCGCCATTCCTCACCGGAGAACGCACGCCCGAAGGCTTCTATCGAACCCGCGCCGGTCTCTATCAAGCCATCGCACGTGGACTCGCCTACGCCCCTTACTCCGACCTGCTCTGGTGCGAAACTGCGGTGCCTGATCTTGACGAAGCCAAGCGCTTCGCCGAGGCAATCCACCGCGAACATCCAAGCAAGATGCTGGCCTACAACTGCTCACCTTCCTTCAACTGGAAGGCGCACCTCGACGATGCCACCATCGCCAAGTTCCAAAAGGAACTATCGAGCATGGGTTACAGGTTCCAGTTCATCACATTGGCCGGGATTCATAGCATGTGGTACAACATGTACAGCCTTACCAAGGGGTACGTCGAAAATCAGATGACCGCCTATGTATCCCTTCAGGAGCAGGAGTTCGCAGCCGCCAAGGATGGATACACCTTCGTCAGCCACCAGCAGGAAGTCGGCACGGGCTACTTCGACGAAGTCGCGCGAGTTGTTCAAGGCGGGTCTTCTTCGGTGACGGCACTGACCGGGTCAACCGAAGAAGAACAGTTTTAGCACAAGTGGATATCGCTTCGGTCTACATCAATGTGCATGTAAGTGACTTTGAGCGGTCGCTGGTCTCTTATCGCCACTAGAGTTCGCCGAGCAGACTGACGGGCAGCGCATGAAATCTGTGCTGCCCGTAGCGAAACGGGAGAATCTCGTCACCGGTGTAGATGAGAACGCCGCGGTCAAACCCAGCGCCTGCGGTCTCGGCGAAGTGGGCAAGATTCCGGAAGTCCTCAGCACGCACACTCGCAGAGGCTTTGACCTCAATGCCAATGACTCTCGACCAGCCATACTCCAGTACCAAGTCCACTTCACGCTGACGTTTGTCGCGGAAATGATAGAGCTCGCAAGGCTCTGGCGCGCATGCGACTTGCTTCAAGAGTTCCGAAAACACGAGGTTTTCGAACAGCGGGCCATAGTGCCCGCTTTGTAGTAATTGCTCGGGAGAGTTGAGCCGCAGAAGGTTGCATGCAAGTCCGGTGTCGATGAAGTGCAATTTGGACATTTCAGTTGCGATTCGCTTGGCCCGGTTTTTCCGATAGGAGGGGAGCCGCTTCAGAAGATACATCAGCTCGAGAATCTCCACGTAGCGCTTGGCGAGCCGATCATTGATCTTCAGATCGTTGGCGAGACTTGCGAATTTTAAGAGATTGCCTGTGAGTCCTGCTAGATACGGCGTGAGCGCGCGCAGTTTCGAATAGTAATCGCCACGCGCGGCATGAAGGAATTCGAAATCCTTGAACAGACGCCCTTCCAGATAGGAGCGAAACCAAAATGACTTGGTTCTCGCGCTCTTACCTTGAGGTTCCGGGTAACCACCTGCAAGGATTTTCTCGGCAATTTCTTCTCTCGACCAGAAAGGAACAGACCGTGGCCTGAACTTTCCCTTGATCAAGTGATCGATCAGAGAACCCTCACTCCCTGATAATTCGGAAATGGACAGGGGATAGAGCTCCAAGCGCGCCATGTGACCCGGTAGCGCTTCTTGGGTCTTGGCGGACCGAAAGATGTCGGCGGACCCTGTGAGTAAGAACCGGCCTTTCTCTCGTGCGCCCAAACGGTCAGATGACTGCTTGATGGCGGATATAAGTTCCGGCGCGTACTGGAATTCATCAAGCACTACCGGTATCGGCTCCAGTGAACGAATAAATCCCTGCGGGTCGCTTCGAATCGCACCGAGCACTGCCTGATCGTCTAGGCTGAAGTAGCGAAACCCAAGCTGCTCGGCAATTCTCCGAGCCAGAGTCGTTTTCCCTGCTTGGCGCGGCCCACTCAGGTATACGATTCGAAAATCGCTCAATAGCTGGCGAACAAGGGATTCAAGATGACGGTCGTATATGGCGAAAACCTCTCATCGGCCGTTTCGAAATTCCACGCTTATAGCGAATTATACAACTTCTTATAGTGAAAAATTCATCCCGTTATCGCGAATTATTCATGGCCTTAACACGAAACCCACAGGCCGTTCCCGAATCCAATGAACGACCACGGTGCGCCCGTGGAGCCTACAAGCGCTTGTCCCTGATGCTGGCTTTCGTTCAAACCGCCTCAAGCAGTGTCCCTGTACCCAATCCTCCGCCGCAGCACATGCTCACCAGGCCATAGCGTCCGCCGCTGCGCTTCAGTTCGTGCGCGGCCTTGCCAAGCAGCACACAACCAGTCGCGCCAAGCGGATGCCCGAGCGCAATCGCGCCTCCATTGGGGTTGACTCGCGCCATGTCGGGTTCCAGGGTCTTTGCCCAAGCCAACACCACCGAGGCAAACGCCTCATTGACTTCAAACACGTCCACGTCCTCGATGCCGATACCTTCGTCTCCAAGCAGTTTGCGCGTTGCCGGTATGGGCCCTTCAAGCATGAGAACAGGATCGCAACCAACCAGAGCGGTGCGCCGCACCCGAGCGAGCGGTGTGAGCCCAAGTGACTCGGCCCTGTTGGCACTCATCAGCAAAACCGCCGCGCCACCATCGGCAATCTGGGAAGAGCTTCCCGCAGTGTGCACCCCATTCTCACGCGCGACGGGCTTGAGGCCAGCCAAGGCTTCGAGGCTGGTTTCGCGCGGAATCTCGTCTCGCTCAACGCTTTGCACCATGTCTGTCTTGTTGCCTTCCTCATCAAGGACTGGAACGTCGATTGACAGGATCTGACTGTCAAAGCGCCCTTCGCCAATGGCACGCGCCGCACGCAACTGAGACTCGAGACCAAATCGATCAGTGTCTTCGCGGCTGATTTGATACTGCTCGGCCATTCGCTCCGCCCCTTCAAACTGGCTGGTAAATTCGTAGTGCGCAAAATAGCTTCGCGATACTGGCTTTCCGTAGCCGTTCTTGACGCCCGCGTAGCTGTCCGCACCAATCGGGATCAGGCTCATGTTCTCGACGCCGCAAGCGAGCACGATTTCCTCCTGCTCCGACATGATCATGTGCGCCGCGAGGTTGGTTGCCTGCTGCGACGATCCACATTGCGAATCCACCGTTATGGCGGGCACCGCCTCGTCGCCTCCATGCGCAAGCCAAGCCGTGCGCGTCACATTCATGGATTGCGCACCAACCTTGTTGATACAGCCCCCGATCACTTGCCCCACTTGGCTTGATTCGAGACCATTTCGCTCAAGGAGCCGCATCATGACCTGGCCGAGCACATCGGTCGGATGCGCCGCCGAAAGGGAACCATCACGCTTTCCGATCGCGGAGCGCGCCGCGTCAACTACCACTACTTCCGACATTCAATGTCTCCTTCTCTATTCTTGTTCTTGGCAGTCTCTCAACTTACCACTTCGCACAAGGAAATTGGCGGGTCAACCGCGATTGCGCTCGGATTGGCATTTGTGGTTACCTTTGCTTTTGCCTGAGCCCAATGGATGCCACCAAGATTCGGGAGTTGGTATTACGGCTGGACAGTGGTCGCCGTTTGCATGCTGTTCGAAGCGATCATCTACGGCATCACCTTCTATAGCTACACCCTCTACGCCAGCGCATGGCTCGCCGATCCCGTCATGAAGGTGTCGAACGCAACGGTCATGCTTGGCGGCACGCTGCTCATGGTGTTCAGCGGCTTCATGTCGCCTTGGCTCGGAAGAGCCGTGGACCGCTATTCCATACGCCATTTGATCTGCATAGGTGCACTCGTGGCTGCCTTATGCATGGCGCTCGTGTCCTTCAGCACAGCTTTCTGGCAAATCCTAGTGATTTACGCGTGCCTGCTCCCCCTAGGTTTCGTGCTATCCGAGCCCTTGGCGGAACAAACCCTTGTGACCAAGTGGTTTGACGGGCGCAGGGGCACGGCCATGGGCATTGTCACCACCGGCACCTCCATCGGTGGGTTTACTGTGCCGGTCATCATCGCGTTTCTTTTTGCCGAGACGGGATGGCGTACGGCCCACCAACTCGTTGCCGCCGCCGTTGTGCTCCTGATCATCCCTCCGGTATTGCTCTTTATCCGCAATAGTCCCAAGGATTTAGGCCTTCCACCAGATCCTCCTAGCGCACCTAGAAAACCGGCGGCACCCGAGAGAGCCTTTAACACACCTCACCTTTGGACCACCAAGGCCATATTGACCGAACCCAATTTCTGGGTGATCTGCGCCGTGACGTTTATCCTCGCTGCCGGATTCACTGGAATCTCGGTAAGTTTAAGTCCCTTTGCGACCGACTTAGACATTCCTCGAATCCACCACGGATACCTTATCTCGATATACGCGGGCACCATGATTCCTGCCAAGATCGCATTTGGACTTCTGTCTGACAGGCTGGACATCAGGATACTCTTATGGGCTGCAACGGCAAGTCTGAGCCTGTGCACCGCGCTGCTGCTCCTCGCCGATTCGTTTCTTGTTCTCGCCATTGCCTGCGTCTTTCTCGGCATGGCTTCCGGTAGCATGCTGCCGCTCATGGGCAACCTCGTGAGCTCGCGCTTTGGAGCCCATGCCTTTGGCAGGGTCATGGGAATGCTGGGCCCATTCAACGCTTCCGCCGGTATCGCGCCAGTCGCCGTAGGGGCAATCAAGGATTCGACCGGTAGCTATGAGGGCGGTTGGCTACTGATACTTACTTCCCTGCTCCCCGCCGCCCTGACTACCGCATTCTTGGACCGAATCGGTCGCTCTCGCAAACGCGTGGAGTCTCGCGCATGAGATTGGACAGCCGTTTTGTTTTTGGTTTCCTGCCTTCCCGGCCGCGAATCCTTGGATGTCGATTGCACCCTTACGAGGAAACAAGTCAGGTAGTCATCGGGCCTGATGGTCGCCCAATCTACGAAGAAGCTTGGGTGCTTGAATGTTCCGGTGCTCCTTCGGGACCGCCCCCAACACCAGCACCTCCCCCTCCAGATCAACTTTCTTTCTCCTCTGGCTGGAGCAATTTCTCGATGTATTTCGGGTGATTGAGTGCATCCCTCGTGAGCAGCAAGCTGGAACAGAGTTACTAGCTGATGGAACTACGCTGCAATATAGATACACTGGAGACACAGAGAATATTCCGGAAAAAATACGCGATCAATATGAGCGCCCTGCGCCTCATGAACCACCAACAGAGCGCTAGGTGGCCAAACCATTAGAAATAACCCTCGGAGCTAGCCCGACCAGCTAATGAGCGGCAGGAGGGCTCGCGAGAAGCCTGAAAGCCAAGCAAAAATAGGCACGCCCACGATGCTCAGCACAATGAGCGAGAGTAGCGCATATGGGCCGACGCGCCGATTGAAGCTATTGACCATCGGACGCAGTTTCTCCGGCAGGAAGTAGGGAAGTATGTAGTGACCATCCAAGGGTGCAATGGGAATCAGATTGAACACCATGAGCAGCAGGTTCACCTGCGCAAGCAGCAAAAAGAACAGGAAGACTTCGCGTTCCCTAAAGAAGGGATCGCCGGTAGCCTCCATGCTGAGGTAGAGATTCCATACGAGAATTGCAAGCAGCAGGTTCATCAGGGGACCAGCGGCGGCCACCCACAGATCGGCGCTCGGAGACGTGAAATTTCGCGGATTGGTGGGCACGGGTTTGGCGTAGCCAAAGCCCACTATCATCACCAGTATGAGTCCAAAAAGGTCAATGTGGGCAATCGGATTGAGCGTCAATCGTCCCGAGCGCTCGGCAGTGTCGTCGCCAAAGGCCTTGGCCACAGCCGCATGGCCAAATTCATGGAAGGTAAGCGAAATAATCAGCGCCACCACGAGTATCCCAAACAGGAGAAATTGGCCCTGCTGCAAGAGAAAAATCATGCTTTTGGACCTCCCGGAAGCCTTGGTGAAAATGCGCCAATTGCGACTGGCGAGACGCGCAACCCGTGTTATTCGCCGGTCACCACTTGCATCGGACAGCGTTTCGAGTACTCCGTCCAAGAACCATCATACAGAGAGTTTAGGGAATGTCCGATTTCTGCCAGCGCGAGACTGATGATGGCGGCAGTCACACCAGAGCCACACGAAGTGATCACCGGCCGGTCTGGTTGTACGCCTAGTTCATAGAGAATTGCCTTGAGTTCTTCGCGAGGGCGAAGACGGCAATCTTGAATCAGTTGATCAAAGGGCAGATTGCGTGCATTGGGCATGTGGCCGGACGGCAGCCCTGGTCTCGGTTCCGGTGCCTGTCCTTGGAATCTCCGCGCACTGCGCGCATCTAAGACCAGTTCCGCACCCTGTGTTTGCTCGAGCGATGCTACGAGGCTCCACGTGAATCGTGCCTCAAAGTCCCCGCGGTGATGCCTGACCTCGCCCGAATCCACCGGCCTGCCCTCGCGCTTCCACTTCGGATATCCCCCGTCGAGCACGCGCACATCTTCGTGGCCGAATGCCTTTAGCATCCACCATAGCCTCGCGGCGCTGAAGAGTCCCTGGGTGTCATACACCACCACCTGAGAATCCCTCGACAAGCCCAAGGCGCTCATTTGCGCCTCGAATTGGGAAGGGTCCGGAAGCATGTGCGGTAGGGAGGTCTGCCGATCCGAGAGCTCGTCTATATCAGCAAAGACGGCACCCGGCACATGACCTTGCAGATACTCCGCTCGTGCATAGCGCACAGGCCCACCCGGCACCGGCAAGTGCCAAGAAGCATCAAAGACAAGGAGACGCTCCGAATCGAGCTCGGCTTCAAGAGTTGCTGTCGAGACCAGATTCGACAAGAGGGCCCGTCAGTCTCCCGCCATCTCGGGAGAGGCATCAAATCCAAGAAAAATCCTGCCGAGGTCGGAATAGAGCGGGTGCGAAACCCACCTGTGAGTCGCACAACCATGGGCATCACGCAATTTGCGCTCAAGCGGACTATCCATGCGCATGCCCGTGGTGCCAGCCGTGTTGTGCATGAGATCTACGGCATGCATGCAGACATTGGTTGCGTGCAGGCAGGCCAAGCGAGCGATCTTGGTGGTCTCCGGCCCTGGCTTTTCAGCGCCCCGCTCAAGCTCATCAACGACCGAGCCCATGGCTTCCATCACGAAGGCGCGGGAGGAGCGAACCATGGCCTCGGCCTCACCCATGCGATGCTGGGCGACGGGACGTTCCCTGAGCTTGCCCGTGGACATGAGCGGAATCTTGTTCTGTGCGAGATCCGAAAAGGCATCCAGAGCGCCCCGTGCCACACCGAGCGCCACCGCCACCTTGTTGTAGGAGAGTCGCAACGCCACAGGGATGCGATAGGTCGGGTTGTCGTAGCGCGCCGGCATGATGAGGTCGACATCGGCGAACTTCTCCGGCACCAAGGCACCGTCGGATTTCACATCGTGACTGCCAGAGCCGCGCAGACCCGCCATGTTCCAGGTATCCACGATTTCCCATTCACTTCGATGAATGAACCACATCTTGGCGAAGGGTGTGCCATCCGGGTTCATTCTCACTTCACCATTCTCGACCACCGGCGCCATCTGAAAGCACCATTCGGCTTGGTTGCAGCCGCTCATGAACGACGTTTGCGACCAGACCCGGTAGCTGCCATCTCCCTGGGGCTCGGCGCGCGGCATGGTGCTTCCCGGACCACCGCCACCACACATGATCACGCGCGGATTATCGATATAGACTTCCCTGGCCAGATCAGGCGGCATGCCGCCAGCGCCCATGGCATTGATCTCAGAACCGATCATCACGTTCCAACCAACAGAAGCATCTATGGCGCACGCGGCTTCGAGCACTTCGATGGTTTCCAATACCGACGCATTTTCGCCACCGAGTTCTGTCGGCAGCGCAAATCGGAAGAAACCATGATCGATCAAGGTGTCTACAGTATCATCTGGCAGCCTACGAAGCTCCTGAGCGCGATCACCACCTTCGAGGATGACATCGCGAAGCGACTCAACGCGCTCAAGAAGAGGTAGTTCATACTCGTACATGGGTTTAAGTTGACCGATTTCCGCGGTAGATGCTGCCATGGTCGAGTTCCCGCTATTGAAGGCGAGCAAAACTAACACAAAGGCGAGTCGCCGGACACTATCTATTTTGACAATCGAGCAATTCTCATTATGGCTGCGAACTCCCCCCGCACGGCCATCTGGGCGTCGATTCGGCAATGAATTAGCAGGGCCGGTGGGGTATCCGGCACTTCACACGGAAGTTCGCAGCCATAATGAGCATGAGAAACACACTTGACAATCTACCCTAGGCTCAGGTTTATGAGGCTATGGTAGCTTGGGGCGACAACGGACAATGAAGGAGCAGGAACATGGGCGTATTGGATAGATTTCGGCTGGACGGGAAAACTGCGGTGGTCACAGGGGGCAGCCTTGGCATAGGCTACGGCATGGCCATGGGGCTTGCCGAGGCAGGTGCCAATGTGGCCATTGCATCTCGGCGCACGGCGCAGCTCGAAGCAGCCGTGCGTGATCTGCGGGCGGCGGGTGTGAAGGCGATTGGAGTCAAGACAGATGTGCTCGTTGCCGAGGATGTCGAGGCACTTGCGGAGCGTACGCAAGCAGAACTCGGCGCGATCGACATTTGGGTCAACAATGCCGGTGGCAATCTTGATCGCCAAATGCACCAGCTCGCCGACACCGGGCGAGAGAATTGGGACACCTTGGTTGGACTCAATCTCACCAGTGTATGGTGGGGCAGCAAGGTGGCGGCCGCGCACATGGCAGCGCCAGGTTCGATCATCAATATTTCATCCGTGGCGGGCTACAGGGCATCGCCGGGGTTCGGTCCCTATGGTGCTTGCCGGGCCGGGGTCATGCAGATGACCAAGACGCTGGCCGTGGAGTTGGCTCCCAAAGGACTGCGCGTCAACTGCATCGCTCCGGGCACAGTCGAGACTGAGATGTTGCTCGAAACGCTTCACCTCGACCATGATCAAGTGCAACCCATGGCGGCTGGCATTCCACTGGGGAGACTCGGAGGACCCGAGGATTTCGCAGGGGCCGCCGTGTTCCTGGCCTCTGATGCCGCTTCCTGGGTGACGGGCATTACCCTGGACGTTGCAGGAGGTCAGTAGATCAGAAGCTGGCAGTTCCACATGATTCACATTGTGAGCACCTGGGGATGGGTGGTCCCTACGGATGCCGAGCCTTATCTTGCTGAACACCTTGCCACCGGCGCCTTGCAGGACGGCCACCCGCTCCGCTATTCAAGAACTTGATACTCAGCGACCGGCATTGGCATCAAGAAAATTCATAACTCCTTTCGTAACTACTCGCCCCCCTCCCTTGACACTATAGGAACTAGTCGCTATGTCACCTCTGATGATCTGCGCACCCAATCTCTGTGTCCACAATCGGGCGGTGTCCTATAGTGTCAAGTGAGGGGGGCGAGTAGTTACCTCCTTTCTACGCGGAGCAGTTCTTCCAAGCCATACCAAGCAATAGCGGGTCAAAGCGCCCGCAAGACCGCCCTCACCTGATTTGCTGACGCAAACTCGTGGAGGGGGCTTGCGACGAGCTCCGTTGGGAGCGCCGCCCTCACCCGATCTGGTTCCACCAGTCGGCACGCTTTACCGCATAGGTCTCGGCGTACCGCCTCATAAGCTCGCTCGCATCCTCAGCGATATCTTGCGGCTGAGTGGAAGGCAAGTCTGACCCATTGGGAAGTGGGTCCACCCATTCGAGGCGAATTCCTGCGAGCACCGAATTCCAGTCCGGCGCTTCGTGATGCTCACTGGTTTGGTGTGCCAGAAATGCCCGGAAGTCATCGAATGACAGCAAGCAGTAGTACATGCCGGGCTGTTCGCCACGCCAATACTCATAGCGCCTGACTCCGGTCTCTTCGTTGTGTGTGGCCCGATACATCTCGCTGGCGATCTGCTCGAAATCCGCCTGTTTGCCTTTCACCACGTTGATATGCGCAAGAATGGTTGCCATCGGTCGGTTGCTCCCCACATAGTCGAAAGCTCAAGTGTGAACACCGGAGTATGACCGATTTCTCCAAGCGGGTGCTCGTTTGATGCCAGTGATGTGGGCTATGCGGATGAGAGACGGGACGCCCGTCCCGAACGTCCCGCACCCTCAGATGTCGCCTGCCGATCCAAGCAGGCGCAGGTCACTCTACGGATGTCGCTAGTCGTCGCTACTCAAGACTTCAAAAGCAACGCCTACGGCAACACCCACGGCGATACCAGCGATACCGCCCATCGCCGCCCCTCTTGCGGCACTCACGCCAATGCGAATCGCCGCCTTTTGCACAGCCTTGTCAGTAAACAGACCCGCTATACCTCCTAGCAGGCTCTGAAAAGCTGATTCGCCCACCGATCCTCCGGACACCTGCACAACCTGATTTGCGCTGAGTTCTCTGATCACAGTACTTCTCCTTAATGATGTTTGTTTGAATGGATTGAATGTGTGTCGCGACTTTGATTCGCGACATGATCAGAATGCACAATTCGCCAAATGTGCAAAAGCGAGATCGCCGACACCTTCTGTAGGAGATTTCCCCTAGTTGCGGCAGATGCACCTACAATCGCCTTCTTTTCGCCAATAGACCCTCACACCAAGCAAAATGACTTCACCAAAGACACCGGTACTCGTTGGCGTCTCCCAACTCAAGCAAAGCCAAGACGACCTCGCGCTCTGCAAAGAGCCGCTTGCGCTCATGATCCAAGCCGTCATCGCCGCTGCCAAAGACGCCGAAGCGCCGAAACTGATCGAAAAACTCGATCAAGTCTGCGTGAACCAAGGCATGTGGAGCTATTCGGACCCCGCACGAGCAGTGGCTTCGGCAACTCGAGCGCACCGCGCAACAAGCGCAAGAACCAATTGGGGGGGCAACTCTGTGCTATTCGCCCTGAACCAAATGTCGCTTGCAGTGGGTCGTGGCGAGCTTCAAGCCATCGCCTTCACCGGTGCCGAGTGGGGTCGCAGCCTGTCAAGATTCGCCCGAGCAGGAAAAGAGCCCCGGCTATTGGACGCGTCCGGTGAGCCCGATCTGATCTACGGCAAACACGAGTACCAGGCGCATCTCATCGAGCGAGACCTCGGCTGCGTACGCCCGGTGCAAACCTACCCAATGCTTGAAAACGCACTGCGTCACGCGCGCGGTGAGCGCATTGACGAGCATATGATGCGCATCTCAAATCTCTGGGCGCGCTTCGCCCAGGTGGCCGCAAAGAATCCACACGCCACTATTCGCAAGGCACCGACCGCCGAAGAAATTCGCACACCCTCCGCCTCCAATCGGCCTATATCCTTTCCCTATCCCAAACTATTGAACTCCAATGCCGATGTCGATCAGGCCGCGGCCCTCATCCTTTGTTCCACAGACTTTGCCAGAAGCATGCACATTCCGGAATCCAAGTGGGTCTATCCGCTTGCCGGAACTGACGCTTACGATCCTCTCTTCATTTCTACGCGCACTGAGCTGCATTCGTCACCAGCCATTCGCATCGCTGGGAGGAAGTGTTTAGAGCTCGCCGAACTCGCGCCGGACGATATTGATCTTGTTGATCTCTACAGTTGCTTTCCAGTCGCCGTGCAAATCGCCGCCCAAGAACTTGGGTTTGATGAAGAGCGCGACCTTACTGTCACCGGAGGCCTCACCTTCCACGGCGGACCCCTCAATAACTACGTGATGCACTCAATCGCACGAACTGTGGAATTGCTTCGTGAAACACCCTCGCGAAAAGCGTTGTGCACCGGTAACGGGGGTACGCTCGCCAAGCATTCATTCATGGCTTTTACGGGCGAACCGCCCACGCATCCCTTCCGCCACGCCTCCATGCAAAAGGAAGTTGACACCCTGGGGCAGCGGGAAGCGCTTGAATCCTGGGATGGGCGTCTTCCGGTTGAAGGTTACACAGTGATGTTCGGCAAAGAGGGACCAGAAGTGGGCTTCGCCACATGCCTCACACCAGAGGGAAAGCGTGTGTGGGGCAAAACCTCCGACAAGCATGACCTCGAAGCCATGCTCGACGGGGAGTTCTGCGGTCAGGAAGTAGCTATTGCGGGCCGACAGTTGACGACTCCTTGATCCATCTCGAAGGGGCGCGTCCAGTGTGCGATGGTGCCCATATACTTCTACAATTTGTCTCATCCTAAAACGGAACACCATTCATGCGATTCGAATCGAGCGATACCCCAATCACGGAACTCCATTGCCCATGCCTCGCACTGCCACTTTCGTCCGCACGCGCACTTGACGAACATGTCGCACCGAGGGGGTACCTGCGCTCGGTGCTTCGCGATGCCAAAGACAAGGCAGGGGAGGTGCTGCGGCTCGCCATGCCAGAAGGCGCAGGTTGCCAACAGGTGATCGCCTACGGCGTGGGT
>CAZNYE010000252.1:0-7841 GCA_964577185.1 uncultured Pseudomonadales bacterium
CATCCAAGTAGCGTGGCAAGTGCGACACCGACGAGGTTTTTCCAGGTAATGTCCAAAGTGCAATCGCAAGGGATCGAGAGTACGGAGCGCTTCCAGATATATCGCTTGACGACGAAGAGACCCCTTATCACCATGTCGATAACGAAGTCTGGTCGTGAAGTGGTGCACTTCCAAAAGACACTGTTCAGGCTTCAAGAGACTATTGCCAAGTTTCACCAAGTCCAGCCAGTAGTATTTCCGCCACCTATTTGCCCTCAAAGCAAAATATAGGTTGAATCCATCGATGTACACAATTGCTCTGGTCAACGCACTACCGCCCCAAGCGCTGAAGCAAGTTCGATCGATTTGACAAGATTCCATGATTGGCGCATACTTTGAACATTAACCCCCCCGGTGATAGTATTGCCGGGCCGACGCCCCCGAAAGGGGGCGTTTCTTTTTTGTGCACAGGTAGGCGCGACTCCGTCTCTTGCACGTCTTGACAGCGTCGGTTGACCGCCGTGAGAGACAGGCGAAAGCGGACATGTCCTCCAAGTTGGCAGCGTGTACGGTCCGCCCCCATAATTGCACCCGTTAACCCCCCCGGTGATAGCATTGCCGGCCCGATGCCCCCGAAAGGGGGCGTCCCTTTTTGTGCCCTACCTTGTAGAAACATCATCATCTTCTTCATCCGCGGCACGAACCACCTCCCCGTAGCCAATCATCAATCGACCTCGTGATCTCGCAACCAACTTGTAAAAAGGGTCTTGCACCTTGAGCAGTCTCGGAGAGGCTGTTCCGCAATCGAACACGCAGTAGAGCCAATAGTCGTCCCGCAATGTGCACGCTTTGGCCCATTCGTTCTCCTCAAGCGCAACGCCCTGCCTTCCCGCCCTGCCCTTGACCTCAATGCTGCGTGCGCCACCGGAACGCTTCGAGAGCAGGTCGAATCCCGGATAGTCTGCAAGACCCACCTCGCGCGCTCGTACCGGCGTAGAAACATCAAAGACATCCGCGCCCTGCGCTTTTTCATAGGCAATGGCCATCTCAACCGCAATACGCTCCGATTCGGATTCGTCACGGTGTCGTTCGTCCGCACTTGTCGAAGGCTGGACAAGCGCCGTGGCGCTTATCTCCGCGGCTCCCGGGCCAACAAGGCTCGCCTCTTGCCTTGCCTTGCGCAGAGCCAGTTCGCGTTGTTCCGGGAGGCTTCTTTGATTGCGCTTGACGTGTTTGAACTCCTCCTCAGCTTTGTCGTTTCCTTGCCTGACTTTGGCCGTCAAGCGCTTTCTATTAGCCGCAAGTTGAGATGCCTGCAAGTCGTACGCACGTCGCAATCGAACCTCAGATTCAATCAGACGCTCATCCGCTGCGGCGCGCTGTGTCGAAACAATTTCGTTCAAGACTTCGTCACGAATATAAGCTTGCGCCTGAACACGTCGCTCCTCCGCCTCCGAGAACAAGCTGTGGCTTGCAGGGTTCAATCCAGCAGCCGGTTTCAAAGTCAGGAGATGCTCCGTGGGTGCCTTCAAAATCCGCCCATCAATGAATTGCTTCACACCCACCAGCCGCTTTTCTAAACACTTCGGTCGGCGCAGTTCGACAAAGTCTTCGCTACTCGCCCGTTCAACGCTGATGCGTGCGACACACAGTAGGTAAGGTGCTTCTGCACTGGTATCGGTGAATATGGCTCCCTGTATGGCGGAAGCGCGACACCGCTCTTGGGCGATCCTCTGGAGCCTGTCGAATACTGGCTCGCCGGGATGCAGAAAGATTGCGTCGGTTGAGCTTGTGCTTGGAAACAGGGTGAATCGCTCGCGCACAGTTTCAGGGTAAAGTTCAAGGGCCGACCCTATTTGTTCGACTACACCCTTTCTTCTTGGCCTTAAGAGAAACTGCCCCCCTAAGTCCCCCACAAGGTCAATACCAATGAAGGCCGCGGCGTTTTCAAGATAAAGGCGAAGATAGCCGGGGAGCAGCCGCAGCAGTTTCTGCGTCGCCATGTCCGATTGTAGCTGTGGCAGCGCAGCACTTACTTCGTCTCCCGAACCGTAAAGCGCGTCTTCGCGGTATCCGATCTCGGAGACCTGCTGCGCGGAGATTCTTGACTCGATTTCCGAAGTGCCAAGGTCCTGATCGCTACCTAACTCGGCGAGCCGCCGCATGTACTCGGTGAGATCCATGTCTTCAAAAATGCGGCCAATTACGTCAAACACTTTGTCTGTGCCAAGCGCCTCGCGAATTTCTTCCAATTTGTCAAGGAGCGTCCTAACGACTCTCCCCTCTCGCGTACTGCCCGCCACCAAATTGATGATGTTGACTCTGTCGCGCTTCTGTCCGTATCGGTGAATGCGACCCATGCGCTGTTCGAGACGCGCGGGATTCCATGGGATGTCGTAGTTAATAAGCGTCGAGCAAAACTGAAGGTTTATTCCCTCTGCCGCAGCATCGGTACCCACGAAAAATCGCGCACCCCTGCCTCCGCTCATATGCGAGCAACGAAAGCGCTCAACCTCCGAGTCCCGCTGACGGAAATCCATACCACCGTGAAGTCTGGCAACCTGGCCCGCATAGCCCATGCCTTCAAGGCGTTGAACAAGAAAATCCAGCGTGTCCTTGTGCTCGGTGTAAAGAATGATCTTCTCGTTCCCCAATTCGCTTGAACCAATAAGTTCACGCATACGATCAAACTTTGATTCAGAGCCGCTGGCGTACACAGCCTCAGCGAGCTGGATCAATCGGCTAAGCTGAGTTCGTTCATCTACAAGCTCTGCGATGCTGAAAGCGACGAATGCACCGAGTGCCTGCGCTTCGCTATTGGCATGTTCTTCTACGCCATGATCTGACGTTTCTTCGTCGGCAGTTTTGCTCGCAAGTACGTCTTCGAGGTTACTGTCGAGGCGCTGCTGCTGCTTACTCAGCCGCGCTTCATCGCTTCTCCCAGACTTGAGATCTTCTATCAGTCCTTCAAGCTTGTTCATGCGATTGCGGAGAGACCGCAACAGCGCCCAGGTGCTGCTCGCGAGGCGGCGCTGAAATACGGTCATTGCGAATCTAGCAGCCTGACGATTCAAGAGCCGTGCCTGATTGTAGTAGTTGCGGATATAGGCAGTCGTCTGATCATAGAGCGCCTGCTCGCTAACTTCACCCTGAGAAAGGTCGTATTGAACTGTGTCGCAAATTCGCTGCGGGAACAGCGGATTGCCATCAAAGTCAACCATTTCTTCCTTGACACGACGCACAAAGCACTCATTGCGCGATTTGAGGTCGAGAGCAGCAAAAGCTGCCTCGGTGCTTAAGGTCTCGGGTTCCAACAGCCGCCACAGGCAGTAGTAGGGAAAATCCTTGCCCATGTGCGGTGTCGCGGTAAGCAGTAAAAGGTTGTGCACCGACCACAAGAGCTGCCAATCGAGAGGCAGTGGTCGAACACCCGCAATCGCCTCTGCCAGTCGATACCGCTTGGTTGGGCGTAGCCTGTCGTCGCTGTAACGACTCGCAGAAAGCTTGTGAGCTTCGTCAAACACCGCAAGGTCATAAGGCTCAACATCAGCGCTCTTTAGGCAATCAAAAAGGCGCTCAGCACACAAGCTGTCCACGCTCACTAGGGCAAGGTCTCCCTCTGCGCCAATGAAGGGATTGCCGTCTCGCGCATCCTCACCCCGAACAACCCTGAACTGAAGTTGGAAAAGACTTCGCAATTCGCGATACCAATTGCCGACAAGACCGGCTGGAACGACAATCAAGACCCGACGAAAGGTTCGGCGGCTTAAACACTCACGTACGTACAGCCCAGTCATGATGGTCTTGCCCGCTCCCGCGTCGTCAGCAAGCAGAAAGCGCAATCGCTTTTGTGGGAGCATCCGCTCGTAGACGGCAATGCGCTGGTGTGGGAGCGGATCGATTCTGCTGATTTCAGTCGCGAACGCCGGGTTGAACTGGTGCCCGTAGGAAAGACGCTCACCCTCAACGTAGACCTTCAGAGCCTTAGCGTCACCGAGAAAATCGAGCCTTGGCGTAGAGGCCTCCTCCGACTCCTGTCGGACAGTAGTTTCGGCAATTTCTCTTATTTTTTCGATCGCCAATGGAGACGGCCGTGACTTGCCATTCTCCCAGCGATTTAAGCTGACGAAGGAAACGCCAAGACGGTCGGCGAATTGTTGCTGTGTGAGACCGAGAGACTGTCTGAGGCTGCGAATTTGATCAGGCTGCACTATGAAATATAGGCATCGCGTAATATTGGAATCACTTTATAACACTCTTTATAACGATATTCAATCCCAAGCTGTGTTCTGCGATTGCTAGTTTTCGAATGACAGCGGGCGGGGCATGGAGTCTGAGCAGCAGAAAGTATAGTTGGGTTGGCGTGACACTGTTCAAGCGAAATCTGCCCCACTTTGGCTCTCGCACTCCACTTTCACCATGAAAATCCAACGATACTGTCTGCTGATTGACACTTGACATCTCAGATTCCTTTCTACAGCGCAGACTCCATGCCCCGCCCCTACGAGCATCGGAAAGTTCAATCACTGAGGAAATGCGGGGGGAAGGGGCACGAAGATTACATTGATACTCGCTTAACCCGCAGCCAGCCCTACCAAGGCCTGAGAAAACACACGTCTCGCCTGCTCTATCACTCGCTCGCGCCAGACTGGGTCGCTTGGATAGAAGAAAGCTCTGATTTCCTGTTTCAGTTCATCCAACAGTTCCCCGTC
Organism: uncultured Pseudomonadales bacterium; assembly: GCA_964577185.1. Lineage (GTDB taxonomy): Bacteria > Pseudomonadota > Gammaproteobacteria > Pseudomonadales > Azotimanducaceae > Azotimanducus. The sequence goes on from CAZNYE010000252.1 coordinate 4,692, forward strand.
CACCAGCGGCGATCTATGGCGGACAAGAAACTCGGCAAGAATACACCGCACAAGGCCCTCGACCTCATAGGTTCCATACTCAAGCGTCAGGCCTGTGATGCACGCCCCATCTAACATTCTCGCGACTCCCTCCGAAGTATCGCCAAACACGCGATAGGGCAGGTCGGATTCTGGTGAATTGATCAGAATCACGTCGTCCCCGTACCATTCGCGAGTCCGTAGAGCATCATCGCTACCCACCTGCGCAACAGACAACTTCATACCCACGCCAAATGGCCCAAGCCCGGTGTGCAGGTCCACCACCGCTATATCCCGCTTGTTTGCCAAGACGTTGGAGACAATCTTCTCAAAACGCAGCCTTGCCCTCGTGGGAGCGAGACCACCGAAGCCGACGCCATCCGCATGTCTATACTGACCCTGAAACAGGGTGTTGACCGAATCGGTTCCGCAATGCTCTCTGAGCAAACCCGGACCTTGATCAAGAAAGTCCGTTGCCGAAAGCGACCTCGACAACTGATGTATGTATTCATGCACTTGATCATACTTGCGGTTCGACGCATGCAATTCTGAACTACAGCGACTAAAGTCGGTGTAGTTCCTGTTCAGATCCACCCCCTCTTCTGTGCAGCGCAATCCGCTCGCGACAGCCGAGGCGTTGACCGCATGAACCAAGACAACCTCCACGCCGTCGGGTGGGCCATCTTTGCAAAGATCGTCAATCAATGCCCGTTGACAAGCCGAGCCGGCAAGGCCTTCCGGACCGTGTGTGCCCGACACAATCAGCAGGGCGCTCTTCGCGTCCGGGTTTCCGAAGCAGGCCACGTCTGTGCTGGACATGCGTTCTGCCTTATTCTCGCCGTCCGTGGGAAACGATTCGAGCCCCGCCCCCAACTGAGTCCCAGCACGAAGAAACTGCGCTCTCGCGTCCTCGTAGCTCTCGCAAAAGTATGCTCTGCTCGACATCACCTGCTGCATGGTCAACGATTCACTCGCCCTCATCCAGCACAACCAGCACGGCACCGTTGGCGACTTGTTCACCAACCACCACCGGAAGTTCTTTTACCAAGCCATCGATAGGCGCGGTGATCTGATGTTCCATCTTCATGGCCTCCAAGGTGAGCAACAGGTCACCACCCTTGACGCGCTCGCCGGTCGTCACCCGAATATCCAGCACCTTGCCCGGCATGGGCGCTGTCGCCGCACCTTTGATGGTTTGTTCCGCGACACAAGGAAACCGCGGCATCTCTCGAAACTCCAGGCCACCCTCGGCACTCTGCACAAACCACAGATCCTCCTGACGCACAAGGTGCCACCGACTACGGCGGCCGTTGATTGACAGGTCCAGTTGTCCCTCGACCACACCATGTGGGGCAACCTGATAAGCGCCATCTTCGATCAAGAAGGAGAATTCTCCATCGCGGTCTTGCCGATACTCCAGGCCGTATTCACTCCCAGCCCAGTTGAACGTCATGCGCGTGGGCGGCATTGGGGAATTGCGCCAACCACCCGGCAGTTGATTCAATACGCGCGCCGCAGATCTATTGGTATCTGCGGATTGCACCGCGCAGGCGATCATGGCGCCGTGCAACTCCTCTTGGGTGACTTTCCGCATCGCGGCAGGTGACACACGGTGCAAAAAGTCGGTGGTCGTGTCGCCGCGCAGAAATTCCGCGGTCGTGAGCGTCGATACGAGAAAATCACGGTTGTTCAGCAAGCCATGAATGCGCGTGTGCCGCAGTGCCCTCGCGAGTTTGGCGGCTGCTTCCCTTCGGGTATCGGCGTGGGCGATCACCTTGGCGATCATCGGATCGAATTCGATGCCTATTTGGCTGCCCGTCGCAATCCCCGAGTCGAATCGCATTCCTGCCATCTGAGGCGGCTCCCAGAGGACGACTTCACCGGCTGCGGGCAGGAAATCATTCGCCGGGTCTTCCGCATAGAGCCGCGCTTCTATGGCCGCGCCTTGAATAGCTAAATCTTCCTGCGCAAAGGAAAGCGGCTCTCCCTGGGCAATCCGTATCTGCTCGCGCACCAAGTCGATTCCCGTGACCGCTTCGGTGACCGGATGCTCAACCTGCAATCGTGTGTTGACCTCAAGAAACCAGAATTTGCCTTGCGAGAATAGGAACTCCACGGTGCCCGCCGAGTAGTAGCCCATCTTGCGACCGGCAGCCAGGGCAGCGGCACCGAGTGCGTCGCGCGTTTCTTCGTCAATCACCGGGGATGGACATTCCTCAATGATCTTCTGGTGACGCCGCTGAATGGAACATTCGCGCTCAAACAGATGCACCAAATTGCCGTGCATGTCACCGAGTATCTGTACCTCGATATGGCGAACCGGATGCACCCAGGGTTCGAGAAATAGCCGGTCATCTCCAAACGCCGAACCCGCTTCGCGGCGCGCACCTTCTATGGCCCGCCGCAGTTCCTCTTCGCGTTCCACAACCCGCATGCCCTTGCCTCCTCCACCGGCGGCGGCCTTCACCAAGAGTGGAAAGCCCAATTCGCGGGCGAGTCTTGAAATATCTCCCAGGCCCTCAAGCTCAATTGACTCTAACGTCGGAACCCCCGCCTCACGCATGAGCTTCTTGGCGGCAATCTTGTCGCCCATGGCCGCAATGGCTTCGGGTGCCGGGCCAATCCATCTGAGCCCGGCATCTACCAACTTGGAGGCGAACTCCGCGTTCTCAGAGAGAAAGCCGTAGCCCGGATGCACGGCATCGGCGCCACTCGACTTCGCCGCGTCAAGAATGGCTTGCTGGTCCAGATAGGTCTCCAGGGCAGTGGTACCCTCGAGCGCGATGGCCAGATCAGCCTCACGCACGAAAGGTTCATGTGCATCTCCTTTGGCGTAGACCACGACCGTGGAAATCCCCATCTGCTGCGCGGTTCGCAGAATACGGCACGCAATCTCGCCTCGATTGGCAACGAGGAGTTTGCGAATGGGGGTTACATCCGCCATGTGCCGTACGCCTTTGCGCCCTCCACCCGATTGTTGTAACAAACGGACAAGGCGAACCCTATGTGATTGCGTGTATCCCTCGGGTCGATGATGCCGTCATCGGAAACGCGGGAAGTGGCGTAGAGCGCCTTGGAACGTTCTTCCGCCCAATGTTCCGCCACGGCGGCCCGCGCCGCGTCCGCTTTCTC
>CAZNYE010000253.1:0-1710 GCA_964577185.1 uncultured Pseudomonadales bacterium
GGTCATGACCCATGCCATCCACCACGAGAAGTCGCGACCCAGAGATAGCCTCATGGGTATCGCGGCCACAATCTGGCAACACGAGCTTGTCCTCATTGCCGTGAATGACGAGTGTGGGCAGACTCAACTGCTCAAGGGACGGGCGTCTGTTGCCACTTGCGGCAATCGCGGCCATCTGGCGCGAAACCCCTTCGGGATAGAAGCTTCGATCATAGGCCTCTGCCGCACGCGAGAGCCGCTCATCAAGGGGTTCCATCAGTTCCGGGCTGCCGATGACTTCGCCCACCTGCACACTTCTTCTGATCGCCTCATCTCGAGTCTTGCCGGGCGGAGAGAGAATGGCGGCAAAGGCTTCCGGTTCACTCATGGCCACCTCTGGATTCCCTGTCGCCGACATGATGCAAGTCAAGGAATGCAGCCGAGCTTCATTCAAAGCTGCCATCGTCTGCGCAATCATTCCCCCCATGGATGCGCCGCAGACATGCGCACGCGCTATGCCAAGCGCATCAAGCACAGCGAAGGCATCTTCTGCCATGTCCGATAGCAAGTAGGGAACCGGCACAGCCTCGCCGCGTTGGTAGGCAGCCTGCACATCCAGAACCTTGGGGATTCCAAGGTGACCAAACTTTTCAGAGAGCCCGCAATCTCTGTTGTCAAAGCGGATCACGTAGTGCCCGGCATCAGCAAGCAATTGGCAGAACTCCTCGCGCCAAGCAATCATCTGCGCGCCGAGCCCCATGACGAGCAGCAGTGGACGGCCTCCGGAATCACCAAAGGTGTCGTACTCAAGCAGAAGTCTGCCGGTTTGAATTTGCGTCACATCAATGTCGCTTGCCCATCGCAGCCGATCATTCTACATATCGCGCACTCGAACAAGAGCTGATCTCTAGCTTTTACCTTGTCGCTTTCAGCACCTTCATCGGGTCAACCGGATCGCCCTGATCGCGGACTTCAAAATGCAGGTCCCTGCCTGGCTCGCCCGCGATGCGTGCGATGACGTCACCAGACCCAACCGATTGACCTTCCTGCACCAGCACGCCCTGATCAAGACTATAGGCGCTGAGATATCGCGCGTCGTGTCGGATGATGACGAGATTTCGATAGCCCCCAATGCCAGTGCTGGCATAGACCACCGTGCCACCCCGTGTGGCACGAACCTCGCTTCCATTGCCAAGCGCAAAGTTCACGCCCTTGTTGTTGGGGCCAAAGGTCTTGCTCACCTTGGCGGTGCTCGGCCATGCCCAACCCGAGGCCGCGGGGCCTGTTGATGGTCGGGTCGTGACTGGTGCCGCCGCGGATGGCTGTTTCTTGGCTGATGACCGCGTCGCCTGCTTGCTCGGCGTCGTTGTTTTTCTTTCGGCCGGAACGGGCGTTGGCCGAATGGTCGCGCCCCCGTTTGAGTTCTGCGAGCCACTCGACACCGTGTGCGCCACCACCGGTGCCCTACTCACCTTCAATATCTGATTGGGATAGATGGTGTAGGGGTGGGCGATGCTGTTCATTCGTGCCAATTCCACGTAGTTCATCTCGTGCCGCCAAGCGATCGAATAGAGGGTATCGCCCGATTTCACGCGGTACTCGTAGGTTGAGGGGCGAGGCACATCAATGACTTCCGCGCCCTTGTTTGAACTCTCGCATGCGAACAATAGGCAAGCACCGACGAGCAAGAAGATACATGTGGCGACGCGGCGTTTCATCGCTCCGCGATCC
>CAZNYE010000254.1:0-3806 GCA_964577185.1 uncultured Pseudomonadales bacterium
CTTCTCGGTATTGTCGATGAATGGGCATTTGTGGATACGCCCGGTGCGCGTGGTCGAACTGGGCGTGAAGTCGCAACTCTTGCCGGGGAATTGTTGGGAGAAGGCTCATTTGCCGCCTATGAACGGCTCGACGCTGCGATAGAGCGCATGAACGGCGTATCATGTGCATCTGATAGATTGCTGGTGTTCGGATCCTTCGCAACCGTGGGAGAAGCCAGAAAAATCCTTCGCGGCCGGGACAACGCAGGGCATGCTGACCGTAACTCCTTGGGAAGCCTGCCTGGTTCCGAATCTGGTGCCTGAAGGCGGATGCGTTCTATGAAGATTCTCCGTAACTACTCGCACCCCTTGACACTATGGGAACTCGCCGCGATGTCACTCCTGATGGTTTGCTCACCCATTCCGTGCGCCCGCAACAGCCTTGTCCTATAGTGTCAAGGGGTGCGAGTAGTCACGATTCTCCAATATGAGTGAAGACACCAACAGGGAAGAGCGGCGCTACCAAGTCATAGGGGCTGTGTTTCTGATCGGGATAGTGCTTATTCTGGCGCCTTTTGTGTTTGACACCGTGTCGAGAAGCGAGGGCCAGGTGGAAGTGCCAATCTTTGCAGACCGTAGTGAACGCCCTGAACCCCTGGAGGAATCCTACACCCCGGCACCTGTGGTCGTGGAGGAAGAGGTCATGGCACTTGCCGAGCCATTGATCGAAGCAACAGACGACCAGGGCTTTCGAACAGATACCGGTGTTCGATTCGGCGATCCGGCATTCCTGCCTGCCAGTCATCCCAGGGCCGATAGCTGGTCAAGCTGGGGCATACAGGTGGGTAGCTTTGGAAACGCTGAGAACGCCTACGAGCTACGTCGGCTTTTGAGGGCCGATGGCCACCATGTTTCATTGTCCGAAGTCAAGGTAAGAGGCGGGCGAGTGACGCGAGTGGCGGTGGGACCGGTGCTTCGCCAGGCAGATGCCGAGCGTCTGCGAGAAGAGTTCGCGCAAATGTATGGCTTGGACAGTATTTTGGTGAAATTCGAGACCTAGAACCAACTGAGTGATGGCTGATTTCATACTTGGCGGCATCATCCTGTTCGCCGCGATTCGTGGCTTCTTCAAGGGCTTTCTTGGTGAACTCATGACTCTGGTGGGCTGGGTGATTTGCTTTGTGCTTGTGACCGCATTCGCCGAGCCGGTAGCGCAGATGATCCCCTCCGATTCCATTGGCCAGTCAGGACGATACCTTGCGAGCTTTGTAGGACTATTGCTTTTGGGCTTAATTGCTTGGGGCGCTTTTCAAAAGTACTTGCTGGAGCGCATTCGCGACCGAGGCATTTCCACTGTTGACAGCCTCCTTGGAGGCCTGCTCGGCGGGGTTTTCGGCAGCATCCTTTGTATCTTGGGGCTCATGCTCATCCGCGAATTCCTGTCCGTTCTACCCCACTGGTGGGAGGAGTCATTGGTGATTTCGACGCTCATGCAGTTCGAGGGTCTGGCCGCCTACCTATTGGGTGTCCTTTGGGACTTGGTTGCCTAGGACTTTCGACATGTGTGGCGTAGTCGGCATAGTTTCAAGTTCACCGGTCAATCAGGCACTGTACCAATCACTCATCCTCTTGCAGCATCGGGGTCAAGATGCGGCAGGCATGGTCACTTGCGATGGCGAACGGATGTACCTGCGCAAATCCAATGGATTGGTGCGCGATGTATTTATGCAGCGACACATGGATCACCTCACAGGCAACATGGGCATTGCGCATGTGCGCTACCCAACGGCAGGTTCTGCAAGTTCCGCGGAAGCGCAGCCCATGTACGTGAATTCGCCTTTCGGGATCGCGCTTGGACACAACGGCAATATTATCCAGAGCAAGAAGCTCGCCAAGGAGATTCGTGAGCAACAGCATCGCCATCTCAACACCGATTCGGATTCTGAAGTCTTGCTCAATGTGCTTGCGGCGGAACTGCAGACTTGCAACAAAGGGAAGAGACTGGATCAGGAACAAGTGTTCCGGGCAGTATCGAAGCTGCATCAGAGGTGTTTGGGAGGCTACGCCGTGGTCGCGCTCATTGTGGGATTCGGAGTGCTCGGAATTCGCGATCCGCGTGGGATACGCCCACTTGTCTTGGGCAAGCGAGCTACGGCGGTCGGGGATGATTGGATGCTGGCTTCCGAGTCCACGGCGCTCACCAACCTTGGATTTCAGTTGGTGAAGGATCTTGAGCCTGGCGAAGCGGTACTGATTCAAGATGATGGGCAGATTCAGTCGCACATATGCGAACAGTCCCGCGAACATTCGCCCTGCATATTTGAGTATGTGTATCTGGCGCGGCCCGATTCCGTGATGGACGGCGTATCGGTGTATCGCGCACGCATAGAAATGGGGGAACGCCTCGCGGATCAAGTGCGGGCCAAGATCAAGGCGCCCGCGGATTGGGTCGATGCGGTGATTCCCGTTCCCGAATCAGGATCGACCTCGGCTCGCGCCCTGGCGCAGGCACTTCAGGTTCCCTGTCGTGACGGAATCGTGCGAAATCGCTACATAGGTCGCACTTTTATCATGCCGGAACAAGGAGAGCGGCAGACTTCCGTGCGCCGCAAGTTCAGCATAATCAGTGACGAATTGCGTGATAGGAACGTGCTGCTGGTTGACGATTCGCTGGTTCGTGGAACCACCAGCTCGCAGATCATACAATTGGTGCGCAACGCCGGTGCACAAAAGGTATATATGGCACTCGCCGCACCCCCCATTCGTTATCCAAACCTCTATGGGATCGATATGCCGGCGCAACATGAATTTGTGGCTCACGGCAAGAATGAATCTCAGATTGCGCGCGCGGTGGGCGCAGACAAGATCATCTATCAACGCCTTGAAGACTTGATTGCCAGTGTGCGGGCTGCCGGCGGAGACATGAACAGTTTTGATTGTTCTGTGTTTGACGGCGAATATGTCACAGGTGGTGTGAATGCGCGCACCTTCAGTGCCTTGGCGAAAGAACGCAGCAATACCGCGAAGCTCAAGCAAAGGGCGATTCCCGACCCAGATCTGGTTGAAATACACAACCAAGCATGAATCGATCACCCTGCATAGGAATCTGTAGTACAACCTACGGAGACTACGTTTGTCGCGGATGCAAACGATTCGCCCACGAAGTGGTTGGATGGAATCAATTCAGCGAAGAACAGAGGAACCTGGTCTGGGAAAGGCTGTCGGAGTTGCTTGAACGGAGTATTCGCGACTATGTGGTGATTACTTCACGCCGCAGGCAGCTTAGGCCTTTTGAGTCTCCTTTCCAACTCCTAGACTGCCTTAAGGAGGAGCGAGACCGAGATCAGACTGAAGGTTTTCAGGTCTGTCTGGATCGCCTCTCCCTACAGACCCTTCATCCGCACAGCTCATTGGGGAGCATAAGTGAGCTTGTCCTCGCGATAGAAAACGCCTTTCTCATGCGCAGTGAAGCACACTATGAACACAGCTTTTCCACTAATCTGTCCGCGATGTTGCGGCCGGCTGCGGAAGAGCAAGAGTAGAGAGATATGAGAGACACCAAGTCGCTGCTGCAAAAATATAGCTTCCCCTCAATTGATCGGCAGCGTTTGACCGCTCTGCAGGTCAATCTTGGCTACAAGTGCAACCTGAGCTGTGTGCATTGCCATGTGAACGCGGGGCCTCACCGAACCGAAATGATGTCGCCTCGTGTGGTTGATGAAGTCATTCGTGTGCTCGATGAGGTGGCACCGAAAACGCTCGATTTGACGGGTGGGGCACCAGAATTACACCCGGACTTTCGTCGCCTGGTAGTGGCTGGGCGAGAG
>CAZNYE010000255.1:0-6564 GCA_964577185.1 uncultured Pseudomonadales bacterium
TTCGGGGGCTGCCTCTACACGCGCCCAGCCAGCCGCGACGACAGCTTTACCAATCTTGGAGCCATGTTGGGCTTCAGCCTTCAACTCAATGACAAGACACAGCTTTGGATGGGCGCTGGATCAGGATTTCGAGCGCCTCAAGCAACCGAACTCTACCGACTTCAGCGAGGGCAGTTGGTCGCTGACCTCGGCAGTGAGCGCCGCAATTCACTGGAAGCTGGTGTTCGCTGGACGGGCGACCGACTGCGATTGGCCGGCTCGGCCTATGCGGCCCGGTCGCGTGATTTGATCTTGCGCGATGCAGATGGCATGAACGTCAGCCAGGGGAAGACCAAATCTCTCGGCCTGGAGTTTGAGGTCTCTATGAACTCAGCTACTCTCGGCAGGTTTGAGTTGGTTGGGAGTTGGGCCAAACACCAGTACGATTTTGATCAGCGAATTGGCGGGGGAGAGGTCATAGAATCAGGCAAGGATCTCGATACGGCGCCCAGATTCATGGGCAGCGGTCGTTGGAAGATAAACTGGCGGGAGCGCATCTCAAGTGAACTCGAATTGACAATCATCGACGAATACTGGATGAACGCCCAAAACACCCACCAATATGCAGGTCATTGGCTGATGAACTGGCGCTTAAACTGGCAGGTTCGCGCAGATCTTGAGGTTTTTCTTCGTATCACCAACCTGCTCGATCGGGATTATGCACATAGAGCCGATTTCGCATTTGGAAATCAACGCTACTTTCCCGGGCTACCTCGTCAGTTGTATCTCGGCCTGAAAATGTGGAGGTAGGCGGTGAGCAGGCCGAAGAGACTCATTGAGCTCGGCATCGCGTCGCTATTAGTGACTGTTGCGTTTGCATGGGCCCAAGAACCGCATGAACGCCTGCAGGTCGCCGAAGGCTACCAGCTCAGCGTGTTTGCCTCCGATATCCGTGGCGCACGTATGTTACGAGTAACGCCCGAGGGCGACCTCATAGTCGCACTGACAAGGCGCGGTGAAGTTTGGTGGCTTGCGAGAGACGCCGACGGCGATGGAAGATCCGATGGTCGCCGTCAGCTTTTTTCCAACCTGGACCGTCCCAATGGACTGGAGATTCGCAACGGGCTTCTCTATGTGGCCGAGAACACCCGTGTCATCACGATTCCATTCAATTCTGAGTCAGCAACGCTCCGAGGCAGACCCAACACCCTGATCGGCGGCTTGCCGAGGGGAGGCAATCACTTTCGAAAAGTCATTCGCTTCGGTGACCCGGATCCAGACCTTGGAAGGGGGCGAGACGATCTTATCAATACATCGATCCACCCGGAGCATGGATTCCGTGCCCACAACGCACCGCTTGGCATAGAATTCCTAGAGTTCGAAGGCCATCCCCATGATTATCAGGGTGCCGCGATTGTCGCCCTGCACGGATCTTGGAATCGATCTGAGAAGGACGGTTACAAGGCGGTGTCGCTGCATTGGGTTCGTGATTGGGCGACTGGCGAGGAGACCATCAACGAGCGTGACTTCATGTGGGGATTCCTTGACAAGGGGCATGTCATAGGACGACCGGCAGAGGAGGCAGAAGATGCCGAAGGGAACATATACATATCCGATGATTACGCACAGGCGGTCTATAAGGTATCGCCTCGGCGCGCAGGTTGAATCCCATCCAGGATAGCTTTGCCATTCAAGGTCCATGTTTCTAGAGACACGGCATCTTGCCTGCCAACGTGGAGGGAGATTCCTGTTCCGCGGCTTATCCCTTACCCTTGATGCAGGAGAGCTGCTGGAAATTCACGGTGCCAACGGTAGTGGAAAGTCCCGGCTGCTGCGCATTCTCGCAGGCATCACGAGTGATTGGTCCGGCGACATTACACTCGAAGTGTCCGCGCTCTACATAGGGCACGAAAATGGGCTGCATCCAGATTTGACTGTGCTAGAAAACCTTGAGTGGATCACAAGCCTTTTTGGCGCTCCCAAGGCAGAAATTGATAGGGGACTCAATGCCTTTGGCACCCGGCACCTCATGCACCAGCCATGCCAATCGCTTTCGGTTGGGCAGGCGAGACGGGTCGCCCTGTCCCGTCTACTCTATGACACGTCTCCCCTCTGGCTACTCGACGAACCCACCAACTCACTCGATGCAACGAGCGTGGCACGGTTCGATGCCTTGCTCGCCAATCACCTCAAGTCCGGTGGCGCCGCCGTGATAGCAACTCACACCACAGATTCTCACAAAAGCGATTCGCCACAGGCGGAGCTGCGCCGGGCATCGCCGCCATACGCGCTGATTCAAGAGCGCAGGCGTGTGGTTACTCTCGGGGACGGCACATGAGCCTCGCCTGGGCCTTTCTGAGGCGCGAGTCCCGCATCTTGTGGCGGCGTAGGAACGACCTTGTGGAACCCCTGGTCTTTTATCTGCTTGGGCTCTTCCTGATGAGAATGGCATCGGCGCAGTTTCCGAATGCCTTCGAAATCTTGTTACCCGGCCTTCTCTGGGTGCTTGGATTCATGGCGGCCTGTCATTCGCTGGCGAATGGCTGGCGCGACGAGCGCGCCGAAGGCGGGCTTGCGGAAATGTTGCAGCACAAGGCACCGCTCGCGCTATTGGTATTGATCCGAATCAGCCTTAGCTGGCTCGCGGTCGGCCTGCCCCTGTCACTCATCGCCTTGCTCGCCGGAGTGGGCTTCGGCCTTTCGGGGTCGCAGAGCCTTCAGCTTGCGCTCGCGCTACTGCTCGGGCTCGCACTCCTCTGCCTGATCGGCAACCTCATCGCAAGCCTTGCACTTGGGGCTGGTCGAAGCAGTCTACTGATCGCCCTGTTGCTGCTGCCGCTCACCACGCCAGTGCTCATTTTCGGGATCGGTGCTTCGTCCCTGTCTCTCATGGACGCTCGCGCTGCCTTCTTATGGCTGGGCGCTTTGACCGCGATTGCACTCCCTCTGGCACCGCTGGCGACAGCCTTTATGTTGCGGACTGTTGAAGATGTCTGAGAGGTCTTTACAACCCATTGAATGAGCTATCGCGAATCCACGATCTTAGGTAGTATTCGCTTGCGCTCACGACCTTAGGAGTACGCCGTGCAAGTACATGAAAACTGGACCAGCAACTGGGGGTTCATACTTGCTGCCATAGGCGGGGCGGTCGGCCTTGGCAACCTTTGGAAATTCCCCTATATGGCGGGGGAAAATGGCGGCGGAGCGTTCGTGCTCCTCTACCTGATTGCTGTTGTGCTCATTGCGTTGCCCATATTGGTGGCCGAGCTTCTGCTTGGACGCTCTGGTCGTGCCAGCCCACCTCATGCCATGGAAAACATGGCCAGAAGCGCGGGGCGAAGCGAGCGCTGGCGCATGGTGGGCGGCATGGGCATGCTGGTCGGCTTTCTCATATTGACCTTTTACAGCGTCATAGGCGGCTGGGTACTGTGCTACATCGTCAAAGCCGTTTCCGGCAAATTCCCGGGCTTCGATGCCTCCATGTCTGAAAGCACCTTTAGCAGCCTGCTCGCTTCCCCAATTGAGCTCGGCCTTTGGCATGGCGTGTTCATGCTGTTCACAGCAGCCATAGTCGCAAGAGGCGTTGCTCAAGGTATTGAAAGGGCGGTGAAATTCCTCATGCCGGCGCTCTTCGTGCTGGTTGCTTTTCTTGTCGTGTACAGTGCCTTTGCGGGAGATTTCGGTGGAGCACTCGGCTATCTGTTCTCCTTCGACGCCTCAAAGATCAACCCCACCGTTGTACTGGAAGCCGTCGGCCAAGCCTTCTTTTCGATCGGCATCGCCATGGGCTTGATGATGATCTACGGGGCTTACGTACCCAAGAGCTTTTCCTTGGTTCGCTCATCGTGCATCGTCGCAGGTGCCGATACACTCATCGCGCTCCTGGCCGGGCTGATGATATTTCCAATCGTGTTTTCTCATGGCCTCGCCGCGGATCAGGGTCCCGGCCTTATTTTCGTCACCCTGCCCATCGCGTTCGGTGGCATGCCCGCAGGCGTATTGGTCGCCACACTGTTCTTCATATTGCTGGCTTTCGCGGCATTGAGTTCTTCGATTTCCATCCTGGAACCCGCGGTCGCCTGGATGGGAAGCAAGTTTGGGCTTTCCCGTATAGCTGCTTGCGCCCTGGCAGCCACCCTAGCCTTCCTCACTGGCATACTGAGCGTCATCTCATTTAATGTCGGGGCGGACCATTTGCCGGCATTCATGAGCACCTACTTCGCTTCACCGACTTACTTCGACTTCTTTGACAATCTCACCTCGAATTTCCTCATGCCGCTTGGCGCTATCCTTATGTCTCTGTTTGTTGGCTGGCGTCTTGAGAGAACACGCCTGTGTCACGAACTTGACCTCAGGGATGGCGCCCTCCTTGGCACTTGGCTGGTGCTCTTGCGCTATGTCGCACCGCTTGCAATCCTAGGGATACTCATTATCAAGTGGGCGCCCCTATAGTGAATGCCTAGCCACACTTAGAGTTCGCGCATGGAGTCGCTTGCTCCATCAGAAGTGCTCGTTGTTGGCAGCGGCGCCGCTGGACTGACCACCGCGCTCCTGCTCGCTGAACAGCGCAAGGTGACGGTACTCTCAAAAGTCGATGTGCGCAGCGGCTCCACCCCTTGGGCACAGGGGGGAATCGCTGCGGTGTCTCACCACAACGATACCGAAGACGGCCACATCTCGGACACGATTGCGGCCGGAGTTGGCCTATGCCATGAATCGGTGGTGCGGCATACCGTCATGCAGGGAGGTTGGGCGATTGGCCAACTTATTGATTGGGGTGTGAAATTCGATTTGCGCGACAAACACGTCGATTCTACAAGCGGAGGTGAATACCACCTCACGCGTGAAGGCGGTCACAGCGCGCGGCGAGTATTTCACGTTGCCGATTCAACCGGCGCCGCCATCGCCTCGACGCTCATGGAACGCGCCATGGAGCACCCTCATATTCAGGTGCTCGAGGACCGCGTGGCAATTGACCTCATAGTCACCGGTCGCATGGGACTCACGAACAACGCCTGCGTTGGCGCCTACGTGCTCAACCGTTCGTCGGGTCAGGTGGAAGCCCTGCAAGCGCCCGCGGTTGTACTGGCTACCGGCGGCGCAAGCAAGGTATATCTCTACACCTCCAATCCGGACACGGCGACAGGGGACGGAATCGCCATGGCGTGGCGGGCTGGATGTCGGGTGGCCAATATGGAATTCAATCAATTCCACCCAACCTGCCTGTTTCACCCACATGCCAAGTCTTTTCTTATTTCCGAAGCCATGAGGGGTGAGGGGGGAATTCTCAGACTGCCGTCTGGCGAAGCCTTCATGTCTCGTTTTCACGAATCTGCCGACCTCGCACCTCGGGACGTGGTGGCGCGCGCCATCGACCACGAGATGAAGCGCTTGGGTATCGATAGCCTATACCTTGATGTGACCCACATGACCCCAGAGTTCATTGGCGAACGATTTCCCAATATCCAAACTCGCTGCAATGAGTTCGGAATAAATATATTGAAAGACCCCATCCCCGTGGTGCCCGCGGCGCACTACACCTGCGGGGGCGTGCTCACGAACATCTATGGTCAAACCGACCTGCCCGGACTCTATGCCATCGGAGAAGCCGCGGCGACTGGATTGCATGGCGCCAATCGGCTCGCCAGTAACAGTCTGCTGGAATGCATGGTATTCGCACACGGGGCCACGAAGAGAATCCTCGCGAGCGAATCCAAGGTCGCGAGACTACCCACGGCACCAGCCTGGGATGAAAGTCAGGTGATCGACGCCGACGAGAAAATCGTCGTCTCTCATAACTGGGACGAACTGCGTCGCTTCATGTGGGACTACGTTGGCATAGTGCGCACCACCCCGCGATTGACCCGTGCCGAGCACCGCATCGAACTCCTGCGGTGCGAGATCCACGAGTTCTACAGCAGCTACAGGGTCGATGCCGACCTCATCGAGCTGCGAAACCTCGCGCAAGTGGCGGAACTCATCATCCGGTCGGCTTTGAACCGAAAGGAAAGCCGAGGACTTCACTACACGCTCAGTTATCCGCACAGGCTTCCCGTCGGTAAGGATACGATTCTCGATCCCAGGACCGCACTGGGGAAACTCTGAAGTGCGAATCTCAACATGTCCACGGATGGACTTGTTCAGAGCGTACCTTCATCACACCAATTCACGCGCCACCCTTCTCACTTGACGAAAAAGCCGCTCACCGAGCAATGATTCGCTGAGCCAGAGCATACCAAAGGGCAATATATGCTCGGGCACTGGCGCCACCACCCAGGAGCCCCATATTCGTGGCCGCGTACTTAGGAGTGTCCAATCATCCTCACCAAGCCTTCGAACTCGAAAGTCATGGCTAGATATGCTCACTTCGATCCAACGGCTGTCACCAAGTTCACGAATGCGAGCGAAATACCATGCCACCGCAACGAATCCAATCGCGGCCCAAGGCAAGTAATAGCTGACCACGGACCATAGTAGGCACGCGACACAAAGCATTAAGAGATTGCGTTGTTTGGTTTGGCGCGCCGGGTCACAGCGAAAAACCAGTGCCTTCACTCGCATGGCCCCTATTCAATATGCCAAGAG
>CAZNYE010000256.1:0-6164 GCA_964577185.1 uncultured Pseudomonadales bacterium
ATTGCCAACGCGGCGCGCGAGGTGCTTTCACACCTAGCCGTGCCGACCTAGCGGTACTAGATTGGGCACCAAGGCAATCGACAAGGAATCGCTAGGGCGCGGTGATCGCCGGACGCTCGCCAGGGCAATCACCCTGGTTGAGAGTCTGCTCGAATCAGATCGGGAGCAGGCACAGGCATTGATTCAGGACGTCTTGCCGGATACCGGAGAGAGTATCCGCATCGGTATTACGGGAAGTCCAGGTGTCGGAAAGTCGACTTTTATAGAAGCCTTCGGATTGTATTTGTTGGATCAAGGCAGGCGTGTAGCCGTGCTCGCGGTGGATCCAAGCTCGCCTGTGAGTGGCGGCTCAATCCTGGCTGATAAGACGCGCATGGAGCGCTTGGGTCGCGATGAGCGCGCCTTTATCCGGCCATCACCGGCGGGAGGTGCCTTAGGGGGTGTGGCGCAACGTACCCGCGAATCCATGCTGCTCTCGGAAGCGGCGGGGTTCGACGTGGTGCTGGTCGAGACGGTGGGTGTTGGCCAGAGCGAGCATCGCGTCAAGGAGATGGTGGATTTCTTCTTGGTGCTGTTGCTCCCAGGTGCGGGTGACGAGTTACAGGGCATCAAGAAGGGAGTGATTGAGCTTGCGGATGCCCTTATCATCCACAAGGCTGACGGAGACAATCTTGTGCTCGCCGAAGATACCCGCATGCACTATGAGAGCGCCCTCGAGCTGCTGCGCCCTGATGAATTCTGGCAAGTGCAGGTACAGTTGTGTTCATCTCTGCAAGGCACGGGTGTGCAGGAGGTCTGGAAAATGGTGCTCGCGCACCATGAACGTGGCGAGGCCGAGGGAGCAAACAAGCGGCGTCGTTCGATGCAGAACCTTGCCTGGATGAACGCGATACTGTTTGACCTCTGGCAGCAGCAACTCAGTTCTCGGGCATCATTTGAAGCACAGCAAAAGGCGCTGCAGGCGCAGGTGGTCGCGGGCGAACTGACGCCATACGTCGCGGCCAAAAGGCTTCTTGAGGGCCTTTAGTGGTATTCCTCGCCTCCGGAGACGTTCATGCATTCCGCTGTGATGTAGGCCGCTTGGTCGGAACAGAGGAATGCGCAGGCTTTGGCGACGTCCTCTTGTAAACCCGGCCTGCCGAGCGGGATTCGAGACCGCATATCAGCCATATATTGGTCGAGGTCGCGACCTG
The DNA here is from genome assembly GCA_964577185.1 of uncultured Pseudomonadales bacterium. GTDB lineage: Bacteria > Pseudomonadota > Gammaproteobacteria > Pseudomonadales > Azotimanducaceae > Azotimanducus. Next base: position 1,194 of record CAZNYE010000256.1, read on the forward strand.
TTAGCTCGGAAAAGTGCTCGTTTTGCCAGGCGCCGAGACCAGTGGTGACATGATTGGGACATATGGTGTTCACCGTGATGCCGTGTTCGCCAAGTTCCATGGCAGCCACCCGCGTCAAGCCGACAATGCCGTGTTTGGAGGTCGTATAGGCACAAGCGTGACCGAAACCCGACTTCGAGGCTTGCGATCCTATATTGATAATTCGTCCACCTCTACCTTGCCGGATCATGACACGGGCGGCGGCCTGACTGCCTAGGAAAACTCCGCGCAGGTTTACTCCCAGCACTGTGTCCCATTCTTCAATGCTCATTTCAATGATCGGCTTCATCAGATAACCAATGCCGGCGTTGTTGACCCAGATGTCAAGCCCGCCAAAGTGCTCCTCGGCAAATGTGGCGGCGGCAGATACCTCATCCGGGTTTAGCACGTTGCAGTGAAACGCGGCGGCTTCAGCGCCTAAGGAACGCACCTCATCCACAATAGACTGAATCTCAGTTGCGGTTCCCACTGCGGACTCCGGCATGTGTTCGCCTTCAGGGTGACCGATATCGGTGACCAACAGCTTGCATCCCTCTGCCGCCAAGCGCAGCGCCATAGCCTCGCCGAGACCCTTTCGGCGCCCGGCACCGGTGATCACGGCCACTTTGCCGCTTAACTCTGGATACATGACTCACTCCTTGACGTTCGGTCTGGACGCATTCGGCAGATGCTAAAGGACCAACTTCAGATGGCTTCGGTGAGCATGAACGCTGGATTGTCCGCGAAGGCTTGAAACTCGGCGGCGACACGCTGCATGGTTTCGGAGACGATGTCCGTTCCTAGTAACTCCATGTCCGCCACTTCAAGCAATTCAACGTACTGATATGGAGCTCGTGCGTCTGTGCCAAGCAGACCGGTAGTCCGCAGCACGGAAAAGTCACTCACTGAGGCAAGCGCCTTCACCGTGGGGATGTCCGTGGATTTGGCCCAGTCTTCGTAGCCCTGGTGCGATGCGCCTTGCTTCAAGTTGAATAGGACAACAATCAACATTGGTCTAAGCTCCTGTGCGTGCAAGGTAGAGCAGGAACCACAGTTTACATCTAAACATATGTCAATAAGTCATCTATGGTCGGGTCGGGCGCGCGCCTTGGAGTGGAACACGTTCCCTCGCTGCGCGGCCGTGGTGCGTTGGAACGATTCCTAAAGGAGCGGCACCGTGAGGAGGAGTACGATTGACACACCATCTGAACAAGGCTGAGGATAGTGTAAAATTCGCTTTTGTGCGTGAGGCAACCCTATGCTCAAGGTTGACGTGGCGCAGGCGCTGACCTTTGATGATGTCCTCCTCGTGCCCGCACTTTCCAAGGTTCTTCCTTCAGAAGTTGGTCTCAACACGAGACTGACCCGTAAGATAGGTCTCAGCCTTCCCCTGGTGTCCGCCGCTATGGACACGGTGACTGAATCGCGGCTCGCCATAGCCCTCGCCCAGGAAGGTGGGATTGGGGTGATTCACAAGAACATGACCATAGACACCCAAGCCCGCGAAGTGCGCGCGGTCAAGAAGTACGAGGCGGGCATCATTCGAGACCCCATCACTATTGGCCCCGATGCCACGGTGGGCGATCTTCTGCAGCTCACTAGCGAACACGGCATTTCCGGCGTGCCGGTGACCCGCGGAACGGAATTGCTCGGCATAGTCACCCGCCGTGATGTGCGCTTCGAAAAGAAGATGAACAAAAAAGTACGTGATGCCATGACGCCCAAAGACCGCTTGGTGACGGCGCTCGAATCTGCCTCGACAAACCACATAAGAGATCTCCTGCACGAGCATCGCATCGAAAAAGTGCTGATAGTCAATAAGGACTTCGAACTTCGTGGATTGATCACGGTCAAAGACATGGAGAAATCTGAGATGTTTCCCCATGCGTGCAAGGACGAACAGGGGCGCCTGCGGGTCTGCGCCAGTATTGGCACCTCCGAAGACACGGATGAACGGGTTGCTGCGCTTGTTGACGCGGGAGTTGATGCCTTGGTGCTTGACACCGCACACGGCCATTCGACCCGCGTGCTGGACCGGCTGAGCCTGGTCAAACAGACCTATCCGGGACTCGATGTCGTGGCTGGCAATGTGGCCACCGCTGATGGAGCGCGTGCGCTCATTGACGCTGGGGCGGATGCGGTCAAGGTGGGCATAGGTCCAGGGTCTATCTGCACCACGCGGGTGGTGACGGGTGTCGGCGTTCCGCAGGTCACCGCCATTACCGATACGACGCGCGAAGCCAATGAGAGCGATATCCCGGTAATCGCGGATGGTGGCATTCGCTATTCGGGTGACGTGGTGAAGGCCATAGCCGCCGGGGCCAGCGCGGCCATGATTGGAGGATTGCTTGCGGGCACCGAAGAGGCCCCAGGTGAAATCGAGCTGTATCAGGGTCGCACTTACAAGGCCTATCGAGGCATGGGCTCACTCGGTGCCATGGCCCAGTCACAAGGGTCAAGCGATCGCTACTTTCAGGATGCGGAGGATGTGCCCGGAAAGCTCGTTCCCGAAGGCATTGAGGGTAGGGTGCCCTACAAGGGGCCAGCGGCGCCAATCATCCGCCAGCTCGCCGGAGGCATTCGCTCAGCCATGGGCTATACGGGTTGCGAGGAGATTGAAGATCTGCGAGGCAGGGCGAACTTTGTACAAGTGACAAGCGCGAGTCTTGCCGAAGGACACGTGCACGATGTGACCATCACCAAGGAGGCGCCCAATTATCCTGTGCGATAGATTCGCGAGCAGGATTCATCGGTACCGCGGAAAACACATCTTGTAGGGGCCGGGCATGGCCCGCACTTAGTGTTGACCCTCCGCGCTCGAAAGCGTCCAGTCTTGACAATCGAGCCCGTCCACGCGCTGAAACTCTCGTGTGTTGGCGGTGATCAAGGTCAATCGCCGACAGCGGGCCTGTCCAGCAATGAGTAAGTCAAAGGGCCCGATTGGCTGTCCCCTAGCTTCTAGGCGGCTTCGGATTTCTCCCGCTTCACGCGCATCTGCCTCATCAAGGGAGATCACTTCGAAAGGCACTTTTTCAAGTAGCCTCAGGTTCTGTTCTGGTTTCGCGCTCTTGAATGCGCCATAGTAAAGCTCAAAGGCCACTACTGACGGAAGCCCAATGTCGTTGGTCCGACGCCGACGAAGCTGAGCCGCCAACCTTTGGGAGGTCCCATTGAGCATGGTGATGCACGCGTTCGTGTCTAACAGGTACCTCATTCCTCAAAGACCCTGCGCAACTCCGGGCGCTTGGGCATCTGTGGCTGTGCCCGGCCTTCGGCGAAAAAGTCTTGCGAGAATTCTCCAGCGACCTCGTCTAGCCACTCCCAGCCGGAATCGACGGGCTCTAGGACCACTCCATTCCCATGCCTACGAATTCGCACTTCTTCGCCTTGCATTCGAAACTCTTTTGGAAGACGAACAGCTTGAGATCGTCCCGTCCAAAATAGTTTGGCAGTTTTAGTCATTGATGTACTCATTCGGCTGATATATACCATCAGTATATATCAATCTCGAGGAGCGAATTTCGTTGTGAGCGAAGAGTTGCGAGCCGCCAAACGGCTAGAATGTCCGCTGGAACAGTCGGCAGATTGTCGCACTTAGACACGAGGAAAGTCGTTTTGCCATTGGATGATCAAAGAGATAGTCACAGGCGCGGCATCGTCGTCGTAGACTTCGGGTCGCAATACACGCAGCTCATTGCGCGGCGGGTTCGCGAGCTTGAGACCTGGTGCGAGATCTTGAGCTGGCGCAGTGACGGAAAGGTCTTTGAAGAAGCGAAGCCCGCTGGCGTGATCTTGAGCGGCGGCCCTGAATCCGCCACCGAGGAGCAGTCCGCGCTGATTCCCGAAGCTGTGCTCTCACTTGGTGTGCCAATCCTTGGGATTTGCTATGGCATGCAGGCGCTTGCTCGCCAGTATGGCGGACGCGTGGCGACCAGCGGCTCGCATGAATTCGGTCACGCAGAGATCTCCAGGGTAGGGAACTCAAGTCTCTTGCCCGGCGGTGAGGCGTCATCCTTGAAGGTGTGGATGAGCCATGCCGACCGGGTAGAAGAGCTGCCGCAGGGCTTCAAGGCCACTGCGAGTTCAGGAAACGCCCCCATTGCCGCCATGGAAGACACGGGAGGTCGGTTCTTTGGATTGCAGTTTCATCCGGAAGTGACCCATACGCCGCAAGGCATGCAGATTCTAGATAGATTCGTGCACGGCATATGCGATGCCGGTCGGGGGTGGACCACCAAGGAGATCGTGCGGGAATCCATTGACGAGATTCGCGCGCGGGTAGCAGATGAGGGCGTGATTTTGGCACTCTCTGGTGGGGTGGACTCAAGCGTCATGGCCGCTCTCCTGCATCGCGCCGTTGGTGATCAGCTTCGCTGTGTCATGGTGGATAACGGATTATTGCGCCTGGGCGAAGCCGATGAGGTGCGCGGTGCCTTTGATCCGCAGCGAGGTAATGCGCTGCCGCTCAATCTCCGCATCGTCGATGCGAGCGATGAGTTTTTGTCCGCGCTGCGGGATGTGGCTGATCCTGAGAGCAAACGGCGGGTCATAGGTGAGACTTTCATTCGTGTTTTTGAGCGCGAGGCAGGAGATATCTCGGATACTCCCTGGCTTGCCCAAGGCACTATCTATCCCGATGTCGTTGAATCGGCGGCTGCTCGGCACGGACACGCCGATCTCATCAAGTCGCATCACAATGTGGGTGGCCTCCCGGAACGCATGAAACTAAAGCTGATCGAACCATTGCGTGAACTCTTCAAGGACGAAGTTCGGCAACTTGGCCTCGCTTTAGGGCTTCCTGACGAACTGGTGCATCGCCACCCATTTCCGGGACCCGGCCTCGCGGTGCGTCATCTCGGTGCCGTCACCCGCGATGGTCTTGAGATTCTGCGCCGTGCGGATAAGATTTTTCTTGACACCTTAGGTGCGCATTCCCTCTATTCGGAAGTCAGC
>CAZNYE010000257.1:0-3478 GCA_964577185.1 uncultured Pseudomonadales bacterium
CCAGAGTTCCGCCGCCGCTTCCCGCCGAATTGCGTTCGAATCGCATTCGCGAGATCACCTGGGTGACTTCGGCATCTAGGTCAAAGGACAGATTGGCTTCAGGGACATGAAAATCCGGCGGGGAGTAGTCCTCGCGCCGAACGACCCGCGCCAAACCTTGCTCGGAGGGGACAGGCACCTTTGGGCTCATATTAGGCACGTTGGTGGGGGCGGGCGCCCGTGCCTCCTCGGGGACAGGCGCCGGCGCGGGGACAGGCACTTCATGGTTCATGTCAGACGCTTGCTCGACGGCATCACCCATCCGAGTACTAGACCGGTGATAAATCCGCCCCAATGGGCCGCATTCGCCACATGCAATCCAATCGTCTCCCCAATCCCGATTGAAAAGAGCACCATGGCTATCAGCAAGAGCACAATGAGTGTCGGAGCAACTTGCCAACGATGCTCCCAGGGATCGCGAATTCGCCGAATTGCGACAAACCCAACCAGCCCATAATTTAAGCCAGAGAGTCCTCCAAAGAGTGGTGTCGGATCGATCCAGTATTGCGCCAAGTTCGAAACCAGCACGATCCCCAAGGCCAGAAATGCGAAACGATTGGATTCCAGCACCGCTTCGGCGCGCCGACCAAACTCAAAGGCAACCGCGAGATTAAAGGCGAGATGCACAAATGAGAAGTGAAGAAAAGCTGGTGTGACTAGCCTCCAGACTTGGCCTGTCCCCAACATGACCTCATAAGGCACAAAGCGCAGCATCGATCCATCTTTGAAGAAGGGTACGAAGGTCAACCAATGAAAGGCTTGCACAAAAATGCCGCGCTGCCACAGCATGGTCGCGCACCATCCTACAATGGACGCGATACAAAGAAAGGACAGCACCGGAAAGCACCTCATCACGTCATAGAAAGCCCCCCAAGAAAAACCTCTGAACAATGCTTGAGGGCGTGCTCTAGTGGGTTGCTCTCCCCAGTTCATCGGGGCACTTCCTCGTCAAGAACCCTGAGTGAAAGACGCAAGTCCCTACGGCGGGCTGATAGAATTTTCTGAATTCGTGTGTTTCCCAAATGCGAAGACCCATTGTACGAGGCATCGGAATTCAAATAGCACAATGATGTCGAGCATGCGTGACATGGATAGCGAGGTTCTCGCTTCAATCTGCCGATGGCTTGGTCAAGGCGAGCACTGCTGGCTTGCGACTGTGGTCAAGACCTGGGGGTCGTCGCCACGTCCAGTCGGCTCATTGCTGGCCGCGAACACGTCTGGACAGATCATGGGATCGCTCTCCGGGGGATGCGTAGAAGACGACCTGCTGGAAAAGCTGACCCAGGGCACGTTGGCAAGAGAATTGCCGGAGGTCTATGTATATGGGCTAAGTGCCGAAGACACCGAGAAATTCGGGCTGCCTTGCGGGGGACACCTGCATGTGATGCTCGAGCCTGTTAAGCCGATAGCTGAGAATCTTGACCACTTCGCGGAGCTTTCCAGAACGCTCGCCGAGCGCCGATGGACTACAAGAGTAGTGGACGCCAACTCCGGATCCAGGCACCTCGAAAGCGCAGTTGGGCACCTGCCGTTGGCATGGGATGAAGCTTCGCGCACCATGCGACATGTGTATGGGCCTTCGTGGCGTTTGTTCATCATTGGTGCGGGTATGGTCGGCCGGTATCTTGCACATATGGCCCTGATGCTTGATTACCAGGTAGTCGTTTGCGACCCGCGTCAGCATCTGCTCGATGACTTTGATGTCGATGGAGTCATTCGTGTTTGCGACATGCCAGACGACGCAGCTAAAGCCTACGCCGACGACCCGGCCTCGGCGATTGTCGCTGTCACCCATGATCCCAGAATCGACGACATGGGCCTTGCGGAAGCGCTCAGCACAAGCGCCTTCTACGTCGGAGCTATGGGTTCGGAACGCACTTCCAAGGGAAGGCGTCAGCGCTTGCGGGCACTTGATGTGACGGAGGAGCACCTGTCTCGACTGCACGCGCCGATTGGCATTCCCATCGGCAGCAAGACCCCTGCTGAAATCGCAATCTCCATCCTCGCCGAGATTACCGCGAAACGTAAGCGCACAGATGCGCTCACCTCAACGGCATCGCTGGTCAGCGCGTGATTGGCGCATTGATTCTCGCGGCGGGTTTTTCGCAGCGATTTGGCAGCGACAAACGGTTACACCAGCGCTTGCCCGGCAAGCCGGCGATGGTCATTGAAACCCTGAAGCCATATCAGGAAGTGTTCGATAGGTGCTTTGCGGTCGTTCGCGAAGACGATGAGCAGGTGATTGAGCGGATTGAAGAGGGCTTGGGAGGGCGCGTGGAGATTCTGCGGAGCGGCAGGTCGCACTTAGGCATGGGTGCTACGCTGGCCGAGGGAGTGCGTCAGACCGTGGCCCGGCACAAATTGCAAGCTCTGTTCGTTGGGCTCGGCGATATGCCGTGCGTAAGGGCGAGTTCACTCGTTGCTTTGCATGAAGCGATGCGCAGAACTTTGAAGGATGCGCCCCGGTGCATCATACGACCCGATTTCGATGGCTTGCCAGGGCATCCCGTCGGTTTTGCTTGTGAGTTTTTCGATGAACTTCTCTGCGCGAGTGGGGATGCCGGGGCTCGGCAAATCCTTAAATCGCATCCCGAGTGCGTCGTTTCCTTCCCCCTGAATGATCCGGGTGTCTGTCTCGACTTTGATGTGAGCGGATAGACAGCTGACCGAAAGGGACAGGCACTTTCGAAGCGCCTGTCTCCTTTAACGCTCTTGTGAGCTCAAGCTCACAAACGGTGCCCGTCCCCAAGCGGTGCCCGAGTACTTCTCTCGGCACCTGTCCCTTGAGGGGTGCCTGTCCCCGTCTGGCTATAGCCGATGAGAGTCCAAGGATTCTCGGTATCAATCCAAGCGATAGGATGGGCCACTTGTGCGGCGCTTAGCTGTCTGTTTCCTCACTGCCCATCGGGCTGGCCCATGCTAGCTTGCTGCGGCAAGATTCAAAGAAGCTATGTTCCAGTGGATATATGAGGGTTAAGTGGTGCTTGTGTTTGCGAATGGTGAGTCGGTCCCCGGGCCGAACGCTGATGCTGACCTGCGAATCGAAACTCACCTGCGGGTTCTCGGACACGGTGCGGTCAAGCACAGCTGTCACTTCCATGTTGCTCGGCACCAGCAGCGGTCGCGATGTCAGTGTGTGCGGCACCATCGGCACAATGACAATGGCGTCGATGCTTGGGTAGAGAATCGGGCCACCGGCGGAAAGCGCATAAGCGGTCGAACCTGTCGGTGAAGCCACGATGAGTCCATCCGACCTCTGCCGGTACACGAGGTCGCCGTCCGCATAGATCGACATGTCGATAATGCGCGCCACGGTTCCATGATGCAAGACCACATCATTGAGGGCTGGCGACGCGCCGAGCAATTCTCCTTCTCGCCGCACTTCTCCTTCCAAGAGAAAGTGTTCTTCGGCCTGGTATTTCCCTTGCAACACCTGACC
>CAZNYE010000258.1:0-2140 GCA_964577185.1 uncultured Pseudomonadales bacterium
CAGGCGGTCGAGGTATGCAAAATGGCGAAAATTTCAAGCTCTTGGAGGGTATAGCTGACAGGCTTGGCGCCGCCATAGGCGCATCTCGGGCAGCCGTCGATGCAGGTTTCGTGCCCAATGATATGCAGGTCGGGCAAACCGGAAAAATCGTTGCGCCTGAGCTCTATATCGCCGTAGGCATTTCTGGGGCCATTCAGCATCTCGCGGGCATGAAGGACTCCAAGGTCATTGTCGCCATCAACAAGGACGAGGAGGCACCAATATTCCAAGTCGCCGATTACGGCTTGGTCGCAGATCTCTTCAAGGCATTGCCTGAGTTCGAGGAATCGCTGTAGCTTCATGCTTGTCCGCATCGCGATCATCTAGGCGCTGAGCGGTGCTGACACACTGCCACTCATTCGAACCGATACCATTGCCTTGGGATTCAATGTGCAGCAAGAACCCGAGCCTTGATTTTCAGAATGAGCAGTAAACCCGTGATCGGAATTGCGTCCTGGCGCCAGACAGCTGAGGTCTGGGGTAGCCGCATGTCGATCTTCCAATTGGACGAATCTTACATAGACCGAGTGAGAATCGCCGGTGGATTGCCGGTGCTGCTTCCGCATGTGGACCCGGAAGACGTATTCGCGACGGTTGATCGAATCGACGCATTGATACTCACCGGCGGAGATGATGTCGATCCATCATCCTACGGGGCGGTGGACGAGGGCGTGTCCATTTCAAACGACGCGATTGCGGATCAACATGAGATCGCACTCCTCAAGGCCGCTGTACACCACGAAATTCCAGTGCTTGGCATTTGCCGAGGCGCACAAATCATCAACATCGCATACGGCGGAACGCTTGTTCAGGAGATAACGGCGGAAGATAATCAATCGCATCCGACCCGTCCCAAATCCTTGGATGAGATCTTGGCGATGCGCCACTCGATCAGTCTGGCACCGAAGAGCAAACTCGCTGGCGTGCTCGGAACTGCTGACCGGATCGTGAATACGACACATCACCAAGCGATCTCTCAAGTTGCAAGCGGTTTTCGCCCCGTTGCATGGGCACCGGATGGAACCATAGAGGCCATCGAATCCACCGACGACAGGCATATCCTCGCTGTGCAGTGGCATCCTGAAAAGCTGCCGCCACCTCGAGATCAAGAGCTTTTCAATAGTCACATCGCTATTGCCGCAAGGCTTGCGGCACAGGCGTAGGGCGTCTTTTCGGCCAATGACCTGAGGCCGGCAACCCGTGTCACTGGTGGAGTGCTTCTTGAGAGTGTCTGGTTACGATTTGCTTCGGGGGGTTCCGGTGCCTCGATGCCAGGGTACAGGTCGGGCGTTTTGCCCGAATTTATCGACCACGTCAAGAATGAGCGCAAACAGCGCCATGCGTACCGCCAGTCCATTGTCGGTCTGACGAAAGATTGCAAGGTTGGGATTGGGGTTTAGATCCTCGTCGAGTTCACGCGCTTTTCTTCGCGAGTCGCGGGGTAGGGGATGCATGATGATGGTGTCTGGCTCGCAGACCGTCTCGTAGGTTTTTCGGTCAAGGCGTAGGCGACCCTGGTAGAGGTCGGCCGTCGTCTTGGATTCAAATCGTTCCGATTGAATTCTGGTCATGTAGACCGCATCGCAAGCTGCTATCCCCGGCTCCAGCTCGCCGAACTCTTGAATGCTGTGGCCTTCAGATCTGAGTTTGTGTTTGAGGCTGTCAGGAAGCTGCAATTGCTGGGGAGAGACCAGTCGTACATCAAGATTGTTGAAGACGGCGAGTAGACCGCACAGAGAGCGAACGGCGCGGCCAAAGCGAAGGTCGCCGACCACAGCGATGCGCATGCCATCAACAGACTTTCCTTTGGCGCGCATCTCCTCGTCAAGCGTGAACAAATCCAGCAGGCCTTGCGATGGATGCTCATTGGCGCCATCGCCCCCGTTGATCACCGGAACCCGACTCTGCTTGCTAAATTCCGCCACCGCCCCTTCAATTGGATGGCGCATGACCAGTACGTCACAATAGCCGGAGAGCACACTGGCGGTATCCTGAAGGTTTTCACCCTTGGCGAGCGACAGGCTTTCTTCGCTGGTCGTGTCTCGAACATTGCCGCCCAAGAGGTTGAAGGCACTGCCAAATGAGATGCGGGTTCTTGTAC
>CAZNYE010000259.1:0-5474 GCA_964577185.1 uncultured Pseudomonadales bacterium
GCCCGCGCCTTCTGCGGTAGTGCTGTCCACAGCTAGGCGCCCGAACACGAATTCCGTTCCGGCACGGGTTGCTGAGTCCACGGCATCAACCAGATATTTGAGCGCCAGCACAGCATCGTATAGCCCAGGAACGCGCAAGAAGAGCAGGATGATCGCAAGCTGAATTACAAGTCCCACGAGCACGGCGCGCCAACGCACTTGCGTCCGGTCCCTGCTGAGCAGCCAAGCGAAGCCGATAATGCAAACAACGCCAAGAAAACCCTGCACGAATCTCCTACACTATTCGTGACATTCATCACATGATACCCAAGCGTGAGTGAAGACCCGACACCCGGACGCGTTGTACTCATAAATGGCACCTCTAGTGCCGGCAAGACCACTCTTGCCTTAACCCTGCAACGCTTGGCCCCGGAATATTGGCACTACTGGGCGCTCGATCAGTTTCGAGACGGCATGCCCGCGCGCTACAGAGGACTCAATTCAATTGCAGGGGAATCTGGCGCGCGTGGCCTAAATGTAGTGCCCGTGGAGCACCCAAGTGGCAGGGTTTCGGAAATTCGATTCGGCGACTTGGGGCTGCGTATGCTTCGAGGCATGCGTCGAGCCGCCGCGAGCTTTGCGCGCGAAGGAAACAATCTCGTCATCGACGATCTATGCCTCGAACCTGAATATTTGCGCGACTACATGCGTGCACTAAAGGGTCTGGATGTGCTTTTTGTGGGCCTGCGCTGTCCCCTAGATGTGCTGGCACAGCGTGAGGCGGAACGGCTTGGAAGATTCCCCGGCACGGCAATCAGGCAGGAAGAGCGGGTCCACCAACTAGCGGTCTATGACCTGGAAATCGACACTTCAGAGGTTTCTGCCGAACGAGGCGCACAGGCTATTCTCAAGCGGCTATCGCAAGGTCCCGGAACAGCTTTCTCCAGTTTAAGCGAACGCTTCTCGCACCCATAGGAAATGGCCCAGCCACCAACCCGCATACAATAGCCCGCCCTTGACCCAAACAGGATTCTCGCTGGTGACTATTCTATCGCTGATATGGCCGCCTTCCCCTGGATCATCCCCTACAAGCGGTTTGGTCAGAATATGGATGCCTACCCGAATGTGCGTCGCTGGTTTGACTCCGTCAAAGTGCGACCGGGTGTGCAGCGCGGTGTCAACGTTGGCAAGGACAAGGTCACCGACCCCTCAAGGGTCTCAGAAGAGCACCGCAAGAGAATGTTCGAACAAAGCGGGGCTTCGATTCGCATCGAAGCTGAGAAGGCGAAGCGAGAAGTCGCCAACTAGTGCCAGATATCGAGGGTTCGCGAAAGGGCTAGGCGAGCCGCGCGACTCCTCGGAAGGTGTAGGTGGCAACTCGCGGCCCTGGGATGTAGTCGGCTTCCATATGTTGCACATCAAAACCACATTCACGAATCAACTGATCCGGCTGGCGGTTCAGATTGCAGCCGCCACCTATGCGGTTCCAAATCGGGTTGATGCGATCTTGCCACTTCTTGATGTTCGCTTCCGGTGACGCGCCATGCTCTATGAACGCGAAGGTGCCCTTCGGCTTGAGCACCCGACGCAATTCCATGAGCGCCCGCCTAGGGTCGGGAATCGTGCACAGGCTCCAGGTGCAAAGCGCCGCATCAAAGCTGTTGGACTCGCAGGGAAGCTCCTCAGCGCTGGTCGCCGTGTGAATGACCTCAAAGGAAGCCTCGTCAATGCGCGGCGTGGCAAGTCGATGCAGTTCAGCCGACGGATCTATGGCGGTCACAGAGCGAACATCCCCGCTCATATGCTCAAGATTGAGGCCCGATCCAAATCCAATTTCTACAATATCTCCAGAAATTTGCCGCACTATTTCCCGACGCACTCTGGCCATGTGCTTCTGCGACATGGCACAATTCAGCAGACGCGGCAAAATAACCCGGTCATAGAAGGAACCCACGATTTACGCCCCTCTAAAAATGCTCTAATAATGCCCTAGCATACTCCGAATTCAGAGTGGCGTTCCATGCTTGAAAACCACAGGGAAGCGCGCGAATTGATGCGCATAATCGGCGATGCGAGCAAGGTGGTGTTCTTCACCGGGGCCGGTATTAGCACCGAATCCGGCATACCTGATTTTCGTAGCCCCGGTGGCGTTTGGTCGAAGATGAAACCGATTGAATTCTCAGACTTCTTGAACTCACCCGAGGCGCGTCAAGAATCCTGGCGGAGAAGGTTCGGTGGTGCGGACAAGCTCAATTCGGCCGAGCCCAATGTCGGCCATCTGGCGATAGCCCAGTTGATACGTGCCGGAAAGGCAAGTGCGGTGATCACTCAGAACGTTGACAATCTCCACCAAGCGTCGGGCGTTCCAGAGCCACAAGTCATTGAATTGCATGGCAATGCAAGCTACGCGACTTGCCTTTCATGCAGCAAGCGATACGAATTAGAGTACTTGCGCGACCAGTGGGAGCAGTTGGGCGAGATCTCCGCCTGTGAAGACTGCACTGGCATCATCAAAACGGCAACCATTTCTTTTGGGCAAGCCATGCCTTTGCTCGCCATGCAACAGGCTGAGCGCGAAACCAGCCAGTGCGACTTATTCATAGTTGTAGGTTCATCGCTCGTTGTGTACCCGGCCGCAGGATTTCCAGAACTCGCCAAGCGCCTTGGTGCTCGCCTCGCAATTCTCAATCGTGAGGAAACGCCCTTGGATGGTATCGCTGACCTTGTGATCCACCGTGAAATCGGTCCCACGCTGGGCTGGTTGACGGGTATCAATGAACCTGTCTCTTCCGCGCGAATCGCGCATTAGAGATTCGGCGGAAACTTCACTGCTCAAACCTGCCTGCCGGATAACACCTTGTTCCCTCAAGACAACCAGCTCCAGTTGAATTCGACCGGATCCGGCCAAGCTCTTGGCGAGCAAGTGTTAGCGAAAAACTTGACCACGCAAATCCACGCTTCTAGTATTCCGCCCATGAACAAGCGCACATCCCACATCGGGCCCTTGGGATCTTCCCTTCATGTGTTGCGCGCGGATGCCGAGACCATTAAAGCCTTGGCGGGCATCGAATGGAACGAGCACTTTCGTCGCGTCGGGCTCGACCCGGTGCGTGGACTGGTCAGTCTCATGGCGCCATCGCCCTTCCACGAGGAACTCTCGAAGGTGCTCGGCGACATCGTTGAACAGGCCGGGGATATCCTTGAGCGTGCCACCAAGGGATTGCAGTCCGTCCGCTTGAAGCGGCCCGAGGAGCCGCCGAACACTGGTCTTGAGGCGGACTGCGCCTTTTACATCGGCGAATCGGTGGATGGATTCATCGCAGCCATCAAGGAGGGACAGGCCGAGGGGCAGGTCTTTCTTGAGCAGCGTCCCCCAGAGCTGGTGGTTGAAGTCGAACTGACACACGCCGACATCGGAAAGGCGGAACGATACGGGCAGATTGGGGTACGCGAACTTTGGCGCCTGTCCGCGCGCAAGGACTCGAACAGCTACCGCCTCGACTTCTACGCTCTGCATCCTACAGATCCTCCCCGACTCTTGGATGTTTCAGTCACACTTCCCGGGCTTCGCCCGCAAGATGTCTCCAGCGCGGTGGACGGTGTTCGATTCGGACGGACGGTGCGAGAGCGTCGCAATGCGATCACTCGCGTACTGCGGCAGCGCGGCGCTCTGCGCATCCGCGAACAACAAGCCGCCTACGCCCACTGACTGCACACAGCGTCGAAGGTGATGCCGCACAAGCGGTTTGAGCTTGTTGGGGGGCCGAGCATAGGTATCATTTCGGTCCGACGCGCATCAAATACGCATTGAACGCATACGACACATTCATCATCGGTCGTGGGCACAACGGCCTCGTGTATGCGGATTAGGTGAGCCAAAGGAGGGACAAGCATAAGATGCTGACACAAAAGCAAACGAAGCGGGCCGCGGCACTTATTGCTGAGCACTGGGAAGCCGGCAGCCAGATGGATGCCCGCCCGAATCTGTTCGTCCGACAACGCGTGCCGACGGCTACGCCATTCAGGCTCATCTGGATGCTTTGAGCGATGAGCCGCTTTTCGGCTGGAAGAATGCTGCGACCTCACAAGTTGGACAGCAGCATATCGGCGTTGCCGGCCCCTTGGCCGGGAGGCTGCTTGTCGAGCGCGTACTCAAGCCCGGCGAAGCCGCATCGCTCAAACACAATCATATGTTACTGGCAGAACCGGAATTCGCGTTTCGTATGTTTCCTTAGCGAGGACACACAGGTTGAGTGTTTACGACGCGATTTATCTTGAGCTTGCCCTTCGATCAGGCATTCCGCTAGCAACCCTAGAGCGCGCTCTTGCAAGTGCAGCCTTCGCAGAGAATTGCCTATTTACGGAACTTTCCGAGCGCCCACACGCCAGATAGACCCGGTGGCATGCCGACTGACGCGCTGGCAGATGCTCAAGCTAGGACATCATCAAGCATGTCGCTTTGGCTTCGGCCAAGACCTCGGCATTGTCGCCTTCGCCTCGGCGCAGATTCAGTTCGATTTCTGCCTTCTTCTCCGTGGCTTGTCGAACTTGAGCAAACACTGTCACCAAATCTCCCAAGTGTGCTGGTTTGAGGTAGCGGATTTCTGCAGCTACCGTTACAGGCTTGCGGCCGCAATCGGTGAAGGTCGCGTAGGCCGCGGCCGTATCGGCAAGTGAGAAGAGAATTCCCCCGTGACAACGACCACTCGCGTTCACCATATCTTCGACCACGCGCAGGCTAAGACTGATAGTTCCGCCCGGCTCTTTCTCGTCGACCTCTATACCGAGCCTGCGCAACACTTCAGCGTCTTCTTCAATTGGGGGTCTCATCGAATACCCAATCCCTATACGACCGAGGCCGCAAGCTTAACGCCCACCATCCCCGGTTTGCACATTCGCACGCAATCGCGAAGAATTCGAGTTCATCCTGTGGACCCCAGTTTCTATGTGGCTCAGACTCAGACAAGTGGCTTTCGTCGCCGAGCGGCTCGAACCCATCGAAGAGGCCTTTGCGGAAATACTTGATTTGCGCGCATGCTTTCGCGACCCAGGGGTCGCACATTTTGGCCTGCACAACGTCCTCTTCGCCGTGGGAAATCAGTTTATTGAAGTCGTGGCGCCCGTCGAAGAGAACACGGCGGCTTCGCGCTACCTTGAGCGTCGAGGTGGGGATGGCGGCTATATGGTGATCACCCAATGCGATGATCACGGGCCTCGTCGTGCGAGGGTCGAAACACTGGGCATTAGGATCGCGCATCAATTCGACGTTCCTGGGCAATACCACGGCATGCAACTGCATCCCGGCGATACGCGCGGTACTTTCCTGGAAATCGACGAACAGCTTGGTGAAAACAGTCATGCACTCGATGGGCCTTGGATGCCCGCGGGAGAGAACTGGCAGAAGGGTCCCAAAGGCCGGCTGCTGAGAGCGATCAGCGCTGCCGAAATTCAGAGCGAAGACCCCGTATCGCTCGCAACCCGATGGTCATCCATCA
>CAZNYE010000260.1:0-1774 GCA_964577185.1 uncultured Pseudomonadales bacterium
TTCGCCGCGCGCCGGGGATGGAGTCTGTGCATCAGCAACAACATGTGACCAAGACTCATCGCGCAACAGAAAATTCCGTTGGGCTGGGTGGAAATACACCAGTAAGAGGCAGGGATACTTTGAATGAGTTCTCCGTTTTCAGCGCAAAATCCAATGAAAATTTCCGTTGCGCGATGAGTCTTGGTCACATGTTGTTGCTGATGCACAGACTCCATCCCCGGCGCGCGGCGAACCATCACGTCCGAGAATGGTTCGCCTTGTTGTGGAAGAAGAGTGCCCGCTTGCCGCGTGGCATGGCATCCATTGTCTTGATGGCTGGATTGGCAGCGGCGGGCACCCAGGCTTCGGAGCGAATTGAGCGCATCGAGCCGCCGTTCTGGTGGGCGGACATGCAGCACCCTCGACTGCAACTCATGTTGTACGGGCAGAGCATTTCCGATCTGGATCCTGAAGTGCGCTGTCAAGGCGCAAGGCTCGTGGACGTGACTGGCGTAGCCAATCCAAACTACCTGTTTCTCGATCTTGAGCTGGGCTCGGAACTTACACCCGGCAACTGCGAGATCAGATTTCAGACGCCAGACGGAGACAGCATCGTTGAAACCTATCGATTCCAAGAGCGCCGTCCCGGTTCCGCCGAACGCGCTGGGTTCTCGCCTGCAAGTGTGCTCTACCTCATCACGCCAGATCGTTTCGCCAACGGCGACCCGGACAACGACAGCCTGCCCAGCATGGCGGAAGGAGTGAATCGGAATCTGCCCCGCGGACGCCACGGCGGCGACCTGCAAGGCATCATCGATCACCTGGACTATATCGCCGACATGGGATTTACGCACGCCTGGCTGAACCCCGTACTTGAGAACCAGCAGCCCGACCACTCCTACCATGGCTATTCGACCACCGACTACTACAAGGTCGACCCCAGATTCGGGAGCAATGATCTTTACCGAGAATTATCCCGCCGGGCTGGGAAGCTCGGGCTTGGATTGGTCATGGACCTCATTCCCAATCACAGTGGATCGGGACACTGGTGGATGGATGATCTGCCCACGCCGGATTGGGTCAACCACGGAGGTTATGTGCAGACGAGCCATGTGCGCGAACCCCTGCACGACCCCCATGCACCTGAGAGCGAACGGAGTGCGTTTGTGGACGGCTGGTTCGTGCGCACCATGCCGGACCTCAACCAAAAGAACGCGCTTCTGGCGGAGTATCTCATCCAGAACGCCATCTGGTGGGTGGAATTCGCCGACCTCACCGGCATACGTGTAGATACTTGGTCCTACGCCGACAAGCACTTCCTGAGCGACTGGACCAGGCGCGTCATGACCGAGTATCCGAACTTCAACATCGTCGGCGAGGAGTGGATTGAAAGCCCGGGCGTGATCGCTTACTGGCAACGGGGCAAGGAGCGGTCCGACGGCTACATCTCGCACCTCCCAAGCTTGATGGACTTTCCCTTGACAATCGCGTTGCGAGAAGCCTTGTTGGCTGAGGAGACGTGGAACACCGGGCTGATTAATATTTACCGCTCGCTCGCCGAAGATTTTCAATACGCCGATCCCGATTATCTATTGGTATTCGCCGACAATCACGATATGCGCCGCATCTTCTCCCAAGTGAACGGGGATGTTGACTTGTTTCGGCTCGCCATGGTGTTTGTGTTGACGACCCGCGGGATTCCGCAAATCTACTACGGCACCGAAATCCTGATGGGAGCCCCAGACGCTGCCGGACATGGAACGATTCGCGCCGACTTCCCCGGCGGCTGGCCGGG
>CAZNYE010000261.1:0-3698 GCA_964577185.1 uncultured Pseudomonadales bacterium
GCATCACGGCGGAGACCCTGCCCTGGTATCTCCTTCGGGCGCACAGGATTGACTACGACGGCGATGGCCGCCCGGACCTCCTGTTCTGGAATCGTGATCACTTCGAGCTTCACCGCCAAGATGAGGATGGGAGTTTCGCGACGACCCCGGAGACAGTAGCCATCAATGTCCCATTCGACTTCGACGGGGCCTATGCCCTCACCTTCGAATTTGAAGACGCCAGCGTGCCGTCCCTGCTGCTCGGCCTGCAAGGTCGCTTCGAATACACAATTCTGCACGGGTTCCGCGACCTGAACGGCGATGCGGTGGAGAATCTGGTCACACTGAAGCTTGCTGGCAGGAGGGTCTTCAACGCGCGCGGTCTAGTCGGCATTCACTACGGACGCCGGAGCGCGGGGACCACGACATTCGACCCCACCCCCGACCTGACGCTGGAGTCACCGGGCCCGGCGGGTGGGTTGAGTTACGGGTACGCATCCATGCACTACCTCGACATCGACCGCGACGGCACCACCGAGGTCGCCATGGCATCTGTCGCCACCGGACTCGGCGGTATGCTGCGCGCTCTTGTGGGCAAGTCCGTCAGGCTCGATCTTGGACTTTATCTACTCCGGGGTGGCACGAAGGCACGGCAGCCTGATGTTATACGGCGTGTACGTCCCGTGTTCTCTCCCTTTGACAAGCGCGGCGTGCTCTTCCCCACCGTACTGTTTGGTGATGTCAACGGAGACGGAAGGGCGGACCTCCTTACCGGTGAGCATTGGGACCACCTCTCGGTGTTCTTGGGAGTGCCCGGCCCCGAGGTGTTCGCCACCAAGGCGATTCCGGTTGCCGTCCCAATACCGCGCGACGAGCGCAACGCATTTGTAACCGACCTCAACAAAGATGGCCGCGACGACATAGTGGTCCACCACCCATCGCACACCGAACCAAACCGAGTGAACATCCTCATGGCCTCGCCAGCACAATAAGCGCTCACTTGTTGGGACCTCCAAGGATAAAGCGCTCGTATTGCCTGCAAATGCGGTCAAATTGGCCCTTGAGAAAGGCAAGAGCAGGCTGAATTGGAATCAAAGAGTGCTCATGGGGGCATCCCCCACCTGCGCACTCGACTGCAGCTTACTTACCCTTGTCGTACTTTTCTCCGGCTTCAATGGCCACCTTCATGCGATTTTGACGAGAGGGTAGCGGGCAAGTGGCAAAGCTGGTGAAGGCGCAGGGTGGGCTGTGGGCCTTGTTGAAGTCCAGAATCGTGATTCCATCTGCTCCAGGCGCATCCGCATAGAGATAGCGGCCGGACGGGTAGGTGGTTTTGCCCGTTGTGAGATCGGCGAAGATCAGGAAAAAACGATCGCCCAAGTCGTAGGCTTCCAGTGACAGTGCCTGACCGGCGAGTTCAAACTCAAGGGTTCCCGGGGCTGTAGGATTCCAGCCAAGCTCCTCCACCACAGTTGTCAGCATGGGCTTTCGAGGCTCGGCGTAGGCATCGAACTGTGCTGCTACGCGCCAAGCTGGGTCCACCGGATAGAAGTCGATTCCCTCGAATGCTGTCACGGCAGCATGTTCATAGTCGCGTAACCGCACGCCTAGGCGCTCCATCCGTCGAATCATGTGCCAACCAAGCCTGCCGTGACTCAAGTGCGTCGGCTCGCCTGCCTCATCGTGCACCAAGCGCAGCCGAGTGATCGGGATTCCGTCGCTCAATACCTCCACCCCAGGCTCACTCAGAAAAGTCACCGCCTCGCCCTCGACCAAAAACTCACCCAAGCTTGGGGGTGCCAATTCCTTCGCCAGCCGGATGTTGTTCTCGGGTGCCGAGCCAATGCTGGTTACTCCGGCTTGAAGCCAGTACAGGCCAGCCAGGTTCAGCCAGCCATCGGGTGCTTTCAACCGAGTCTCCCGCTCCGACTGCCATTTGGCAATGGAGCGCGAATAGTCGGGCGTATCCAGCCGATCAACCCCGATCAATAGGATGTTCGCCCGCAAGAGCGAGGCCGAAAGTAACACAATGCCTGACATAAACAACATGGCAATGCGCAGGGCAATCACTGTGGTTTCCTCGCTTGGCCGGTCAACCTATGTGCACATTGTTCCATAGAGGGTGGATTCGCGGGCTGTACTGGAACTCCCCTTGGTGAATCTTCAGTCCCCGGTATTCCTTGGGCGTGACGCTCTGCGAACAAGGACGCCAGATGCGTACCCTATAGGTTCCTTTCTTACCCGCCCGTCCAAGGATCCATGACGGGCACGCCGGTAGCCTTGAAATCAGCAGGGTTCCCGGTGACAACCGTCATGCCGTGCACCATTAGTCAAGGTGATCAAATTGATCGCGTTTGCCGCAGCGGCATTCGTGCTTTAACCTTCATCGTCCTCATTGAGGAATTGACGAACAAGCCCATGAACACCAGCAGACGTATTGTGATAGGCACCCTGCCCCAGGGCCCGCTCACTGGTGATGAGTTTGAAATAGAGACTTTAGACACACCCGAACCCGGCGCGGGTGAAGTGCTGGTTCGCGTGCAGGCGATCACCATTGGTGCGGGGCAGCGCGCGGGTTTGCAGGGCAGTGCCAGCTATGCGGGTGCCCCGATCAAGGGTGCGCTCATGGGAGGCACGGGGGTTGGTATCGTGGAGCGCTCCAATGCCGCTGGAATTGACGAAGGCGACAGAGTAGTTACGGGGACTGGTTGGCAAACTCATGCAGTGGCGAATGCGAGCGCTGTGCGCCGAATCTCAGACGATGGCGATGCGGGTCTGCATTTGGGGGCGCTGGGCATCAATGGCCTCACGGCCTACTTCGGACTATTGTCGGTGGGTGCTCCGCAGGCTGGAGAAACTGTCGTCGTCTCCGCGGCGGCCGGTTCCGTGGGACACATGGTGGGACAGATCGCGAAGCTCAAGGGGTGTCGGGTGGTCGGCGTGGCTGGCTCGGATGAAAAGTGCCGCATGCTTGTCCACGAGTTCGGCTTCGATGTCGTGATCAACCGCAAGGATGAAGACTTTCGCGATCAATTCAAGGCGGCAACGCCAGACCGAATCCACGTCTACTTCGACAACACCGGCGGGCCAATTCTTGGCTCGGCGCTGTTCAGGATGGCGAAGTTTGGCCGGATCGTCTGCTGCGGAGCGGTTTCGGCCTACGACACGATCAATCCGGATCCAAGCCCGCGCGGGATTCCCGGCCTACTGGTCAACCGGAGTGTGCGCATGCAGGGCTTCCTGGTGTTTGACTTCGAGGATCAGTACGAATCGGCGAGAGCTGAACTCAAGGAGTGGGTAGATGCAGGAGAGCTCGTATCGCGGCATATTGAATACCAAGGGCTCGAGTCAGCGCCGCAGGCGTTTGTTGATTTGCTCGCTGGGAAGACTGTAGGGACCACCATCGTGCGCGTCGGTTGAGTTCGCCTCCGATGATGTTGGTGTCCCAATATTAATTTCAGCCTCGCCGTGAGGGAAGCGTGTGTGCTAGTTCAGCACATATGAGACTAGGCGGGGAGTCCCTGCGCTAGTTCAGCACATATGACACTAGGCGGGAGTCCCAAGGCAGAAGAAAGGTACTCGAAAGGAGTCTTCCAGTCCAGAGCGTGATTCGCGGGCGGGCTGGTAACTATCGCAGGATGCACCCGACGCCAACCGTTCCCAATACTGCTGAGCCGTCTGCTGTACCCTTACCGCAAGCATTCAATCAAGTATCAGGC
>CAZNYE010000262.1:0-4329 GCA_964577185.1 uncultured Pseudomonadales bacterium
GACCGAGTATGTCCGACCGCCGAGCGCCCACCGCCATCCGAATGCCGATCTCCCGCGTCCGTTCGGTCACCGATGTCAGCAGCATGTTCATGATGCCTATGCCCCCCACCAGCAGCGATATGCCCGCGATCGAGCCGAGCAGCAGCCTGAAGTTGTTGACTATCTGGGAAGCAGCCTTCAGGAGCTCCGCGTTGACGCTCACGTCAACGTTGCCCTCGCCGTGCCAGCGCTCAAGCAGGGACTTCACCTGCCTCGAGGTCACCTCCACTTGCCCCGGATTTTTCACCTGAACAAGCAACGAATCGAGCGTCCATCTCCCGACAAGTCGGGCACTGCCGGTCATCAGAGGGACAAACACCGACCTGTCAAGCTCGGACCCCCAGATTCCGCCCTTCTCCTCCAATACACCGGCCACAGAGAACATCTCGGTGCCAACCAATACGTACTGTCCGACGGGATCCTCTTCCCCAAAAAGCTCTTCCGCGACCACGCTGCCAATGACCGCCACCGGTTCGTATGTCTTGCCGTCATGCTCGGTGAAGAATGTGCCGGTGGCCACACGCCAGTCCCGAACCCGCGGAAGCGCCGCGCCGGTGGCCGTCACTGGCGCGGAGATGTTCGCGGCACCACGCCGCACCCCAAGATGGGTCTTGATTTCGGGCAGCACGGACTTGATGCCCGGCACTCCCGACTCGATGGAAAGAACATCGTCAAGCGTTAGTGTGGCACCTCGCGCATCCGAGTTCGTGTCTGGGCGAACCGTCATCAGATCCGCGCCCGCCCGGTACACGCTGTCCACCACCTGTCTGCGCGAACCCTCGCCTATGAACATGAGCGCCACAACCGAGGCGACTCCAATGAGGATGCCGAGCAGGGTGAGTGCGGTTCGCAGCAGGCTGCCGCGAAGCGACCGGGCCGCCGTTCGCAGTATTTCGGCGCCGCCGGAGAGCGTTCCTGAAGAGCGGATCAGATCCCGCGGCGTGTCAGGGCGCGATTGCACTGCGAGACCTACCTCGTTTTGATGGTCACCATCATCGCTGCTGACCCTCCCATCCAAGAGTTCTATTCGGCGGTCCGCCTTCGCCGCCACTGCCGGGTCGTGCGTGATCAGGACGACCGTGCGGCCTTCCCCGGCAAGGCGCTTGAACTCTTGAATCACTTCGCTTCCGGTGTGTGAGTCGAGCGCGCCAGTCGGTTCATCGGCGAGAATCACCCTCGCGTCGTTCACCAAGGCCCTCGCGACCGCGGCGCGCTGCTGCTGGCCGCCGGAGAGCTGCGACTGCCGCCTGTCCGCGCAGTCTGAAATGCCGAGCCGCGCGAACAACCCCGATGCGCGCCTTGCCCTCTCCCACCGCCGCACGCCGGAATACAATCCCGGAAGCTCCACGTTCTCCCGGGCTGTCGCGTTGGCAATCAAGTTATAGTTCTGGAACACAAAGCCGAACACTTCGCCCCGCAGACGCGAAAGCTCATCGGAGCCAAGCCCTCCGACCCTCCGGCCATCGAGCAGATACTCTCCACAAGTGGGCTGGTCGAGGCAGCCCAAAAGGTTCAGGAGCGTCGTCTTGCCCGATCCGGACTGACCGACCACCGCCACGAACTCTCCGGCGCGAATCCGGAGCGAAACATCCCGCAGCGCCTCGACGCGGATGCCCGATGCCGTCTCGTAGGTCCGCGAGACGCCGCGAAGCTCGATCAACGACACGGTTGGTTGGGCACCATGGTCACCGGTCATCGGTCATCTACCATCTCCGGCGTGGTGGTGCTCAGGCGGTGGTCGCAATCCTAGAGGCCTCCAGCAACCACTCTCTCGCCCTCCCCAAGACCCGACAGCACCTCGGCACTCACGCGGCTGGTGACTCCAACCCTGATGTCCCGAAGCTCGGTTTCTCCCCCTTCAAGCATCACGCGCACCTGGGCCGGCCTCCCCATCTCCAAGCTACTCGATGCCGGCCCGACACCTTGCGCGCCGGGCTCGCTGGCAACCAGTGCGGAGAACGGAACCGTCAACACATTTCGCGCCGACGAGGTGATGATGAACACCTGCGCGGTCATGTTCGGCAAAAGCGCCCCGTCCGAATTGTCCACGCGGAAAAGCGTCGTGTAGCGCACAACGTTCTCCTCCACCCTGGGATTCGGCAGAATCTCGCCCAGCACCGCCTCCCACTGCCTCATGCCTCCGCCCACGGTGGCCAGGTACGTCTCCATGCCGGGCTCGATCCTTGATATGTCCGCCTCCGGCACGGACGCCTCCACGATCATCGTGTCCAAGTCGGCGATCACCATGATGACCGGAGCCTGTTGCGTGGCGATCAAGGTCTGGCCCTCTGTCATTCGCAAGTCGATGACGGTGCCGCCGATGGGCGCGTATATGCGGCTGTAGCCAAGCAGCGCCTCCTCGCTTGCCAGGCCGGCGCGGCTCTGCTCGATCTCGGATTGGAGTCCCACCAGGTTCGCTTCCCACGACACGACCTGATCCTGTGCGCTGTCAAAGCTTGCCTGGGATGTCGCGTTCTCGGCAAGCAGCCTAGTCTGGCGACCAGCGTTCGCCCTCGCGAGATCCAGCTTCGAGCGGTGCGATTGGAGCTGCGCCTCCAATGCTCCCAACCTCGCCCGACGCTCCTCGACCCGGCTGCGCTGCACGGTGGCATCGATCTCAGCTACCAGGTCGCCCGCATTAACCTTTTCTCCCTCCCAGACATGCAGCTTTTCCAGCTGCCCCGATACCTGAGCCCCCACTTCGACCGAACGGTCCGGCCTCAGGTTTCCGAACACCGCAACCATACTTTCCACATCCCCGGGTTTCACGGTGTGAACAAGACCGGGAGCAGATGAAACTCCTGTAGTCAGCCCGAGCCACCATGCTGCGACTGATGCTGAGGCGAGCAAGCCGAAAAACCACCAGATACGCTTAGCCAAAATCACAAGTGGTGTGAAAGACGAATATTCGGTGAGAGGGAACAGGCGTCTTGTTCTTCCATCTCGTGCTGTGCGAAGTGCAGGTGGGACATCACAAGCGCCGGACAAACTTGACTATCCGGCCCATGTGAGAGTTCGCTTGCGTAGCGAGTCTGGAAACCGACTGAGCTAGTCCCGGAAGCGCTTCTCCAAATTTGGGACAATCAGTCGGTCATAAAGCAACAAGAAACACGCGGGGGCGCAAACCACAAGCAAGAGTGTCGCGGCAAGTCCCAACCATCCAGCGTAGGCAACTTCGGATCGAAGAAGCATAGATATCGGATAAAAGGACGCAAATAGCAAACAACAAAATACAGTCGTGGAAGCCACCTTGACCACCTGCAACACCCTAGTAAGATTCAAACTTCTAGATTTCACTACATCACCACTTAGTTCATGAGTTGATCGCAGGCCCATTCAGGCACATCGAAGTACTCCGAGCCGCCGACCAACACGAGACCAGTGGCGCCCAGCGCATTCCGATGTTGCTCCCACACTGCCTTCACGGAAAAGCTACCCTTCGCCTGATTGTAGGCAGTCACGGTAACAGACACAAGCTTTGACCCGGTCTGCGCCATTCGAACCACAAGCGCAGGGCCCCAGAAAGATCCCGCAAATACCGCTACTCTGATGGCGGTGGTACATGCATTAATTCGTCTTTGCTCATTTTCGAACTCCATCTGCCGCTTACGTTCCAGTTCGGCCATCAAGGCCTCTTGGTGCATTCGTTCCCTTTCGGCCTCGAGAATGCTCCGAATCGCATGATTGTCTCTAATGACGATTCTGTCTTCGACAACCTCAATGCAGGGCTCTTCAGACTTGTCGCAGCCACCCGCATTCGCTGATCCGCTGAGCCCATTGCCCACGCCCAACGCCAACACCAGCACACCGAGAGTTCTGAGTCTTCTTGCATTCCTTCGTCTCACTGATTCCATTCTTGCTCCTGTTGATGCACTTTAGCCGTGGCTGAATCCCTTCAACATAGAATGGAGGCGGGACATACGCGCCTTCCAAATTGAGGCTTCAACCTGAACCCTAGAATACAAGGGGGGGGGGGGGGTCAACTCTCAAAAACGAGAGTAATTGAGAAACGTTGAAAATTCTCTACAGGAATCTGACCAATGGCTAGAAAATAAGTGTAATGACTAGATTCAGTCAGTGCCTCATGAACAGTGATGCCACAGGCACCTCACACCCTCACTCGGGGTTCCATCAGCTATCCTGCGCCGTACTCCAAATAATTGGCCTCAAGCAGGTTCTCGCCCGCTTCGAATCTCAACAAACCGAACGCCATGAACGCCTCCTGCTGCGAGCGAAAGAACTGCCAGGCGCAAACAAGGCTGTGCTCATCGTCGATCAACACCTCGCGCG
>CAZNYE010000263.1:0-6761 GCA_964577185.1 uncultured Pseudomonadales bacterium
TTCATGGTGCGCGGGGCCGGGAGTTCGCGAGAGGTGACCGAAATGCCAGCTCGTCTCATTGCGGTCAGGCGGCGAGTCCAGTATGTGTGCCACATTGGTGATCGGCTACTGCTCGGGACCCAGGTATAGAACCTTGCCCCGCAGTTTGACCAGGCAAGTTCCGCGCACACCGCGTCTGCGAGAAGGACAGAGCCCTCCCGCCCTCAGGTCACTGATGTGCAATTCACCCCGCCGCTGCCAACGGCTGTATGTCCGCAAGGTTGACCGAAGATCGTGCGATGTCTAAATCGTACATCTTCTGAAGATTCAGCCAATAGTCCGGTGTCATATTAAGGGCCCGACCGAGACGTAGCGCAGTATCCGCCGTTATGGAGCGGCGTCCGAGCACAATCTCATTAATTCGCCGCGGCGCCGTATGTATCGCCTTGGCGAGCCGATATTGGCTGATTTCTAGCTCATGGAGAATCTCAGCGAGGTGTTCTCCTGGATGAATTGGCTCTCTATTGCTCATAATGGTTGCTCAGTGATAGTCAGTCACTTCGATTTGCATTGCGCCTTGCTCGGTCCAGCGGAAGCAAACGCGCCATTGACTATTGATGCGAATGCTGTGCTGTCCATTTCTCTTTCCTTTCAATGCCTTAAGTTGGTGCGATGGTGGCACCAAGAGGTCTGACAATTTGCCGGCGGCGACAACTCGCTGCAATCGCATTCGCGCCCTGCGCTTAAGGTCCGGCGGAAATCCGCGCGCCGGGTTGCCTAAGAAAACGTCCTCCGAAAGTTTGTCCTTGAATCGGCCCACAGGGAAATAATAACGCGACGAGATAATAGATGGCAACCTTTGTCTTGCTCAAGGCCTCGCGAGAGCGAGTGAAATAGAAATACAGCACAACCACAGAGCGGTTAGCCGGTGGGTGTCCTTTCCTGCACTCCGCGTCGCAAGTGGCATGACAATAAAGTTTAGTAGGCCCAGGCCAAGACACTAAACAAACGGTTCACGCCAGAGTTGATTGAAAATCAACCGGCCTGGCCACCACGCGGACTCACCCAAATCGGAGAAGAGCAGGCACGTTCCTGAATTACCCGCTCAAGATCCTCGCGAGGCTCCACACCGGCGCGATCCTCATAGATTCAATGCTGGTCGCGGCGCCGGAGTCAGGTTGAAGCCTAAGCGTATGCAAGGGTTGCCAAACCGAGGAATACAAAGAACCCGCCGACATCGGTGATGGTGGTCAGCACCACCCCGCCGGCAATCGCCGGATCGATGTTCATGGCACGCAGGGCCGATGGCAGGAGCGTGCCGGCGATGGCCGCGACACATAGGTTTGCGACCATGGCGACAAATATGACCATGCCGAGCAGGGCATCGGTGAACACCAGCGATGCGCCTATCCCCACCAGCAAGGCGAGTAGCAGACCATTGAGCGCCGCCACCACGATTTCCCGATTCAGCAGCCAGCCAAGGTTCGCGCGCGAGATTTGATCAAGCGCCATGGCGCGAATGACCAGTGTCAGCGTTTGCGTGCCCGCCACGCCACCCATGCTGGCGACGATTGGCATAAGCACGGCGAGCGCGACCACCTTGACGATGGCATCCTCGAAGAGGCTGATCACCATGGATGCCAGAATCGCGGTAAAGAGATTGATGCTGAGCCAAATGGCGCGGCTTCGAGTTGATTTCAAGATGGGCGCGAAGGTGTCCTGGTCAACTTCAAGGCCCGCCTGACCCATAAAGGTCTCTTCGGCGTCCTCCAGTATCACATCGACCACATCGTCTACCGTGACCCTGCCTATGAGCTTTTGTTCCTGATCCACCACCGGGGCGGAAAGCAGGTCTTCGCGCGCAAAGAGTCGCGCCAGCTCATCATCCTTCATCTGCGCCGGAATCGCGCCAAACTCGGACTCCATCACTTCACCGACCTTGAGATGCGAATGGCTGGTCAGGAGCTTCGAGACGCGGACTATGCCGACGTACCTGCCGGACCGGTCCACCACGAAAAGCTTATCGGTGGTGTGTGGAACCTCTCCACGGCGGCGCAGATAGCGTAGAACAAGTTCAAGCGAATGGCGTCGCTCGACCGCGATGAGCTCGGTGTCCATGAGTCCACCGGCGGTATCCTCTGGATACGATAATACTGACTCAACCCGCTGGCGGTGACCGGCATCAAGCGAGGCCAGCACCTCTTCCTGAATGGCGTCGGGCAATTGCCGCAAAATGTCGGCGAAATCGTCGGTGTCGAGTTCATCCCCGGCGGCAACCAGGCTATCAGTGTCCATGGATGACAGGATTTCTTCGAGCACATCTTCGTGTAGGTGATGCAGCGCCTGGTGCGAAACATCTTCCGCAAGGAATTCCCACACCACGCGACGAGCGTCCGCCGGCATGGATTCCAAGAGATTCGCCGCTTCATGCGGGCGAACGGTGGAAAGCAGCTCGCCAAGATTCTCCGCCTGATCGTGATCTATGGAGCGGATGATCTCTTTGAGCTGGTGTGTCGTTCGCTCGGAACTCATGTTCATCGCTCGCT
Source organism: uncultured Pseudomonadales bacterium (assembly GCA_964577185.1). GTDB lineage: Bacteria > Pseudomonadota > Gammaproteobacteria > Pseudomonadales > Azotimanducaceae > Azotimanducus. Next base: position 2,526 of record CAZNYE010000263.1, read on the forward strand.
CACCAAGGCTCCGCAGGCTGATTGAGACTATTCGGAATCCGGATCCGGAAGTTCACCAAACTTGTTTTCAATGAGCTCTATCACGGCTTCCAATGCCTGTTCCGCATCTTCGCCTTGCGCGTCGATTTCGAGCATCACACCAGAGGTGGCCTCAAGCAGAAGAAGCGCCATGATGTTCTTGCCGTCAACGGCTTGTGACCGACCTTCCACCCTCACGCTGACACTTGACGCAAACCGTTTCGCCAGTTCCACAAACTTTGAGGAAGCACGGGCGTGCAGCCCGAGTTCGTTGCAAAGCTCAATTTTTTGCGACGGCATCTACGCGCATTCCAGTTTGAGCAGCAATGAAAACAGTTCTTCATCGTCATCGCAGGCACGAATCGCCGTGCGATTCTCCGCCTCTCCAAGTACCCGAGCACTTGCCGCAAGCATGCCGAGATGATCCTGGTGTTCCTCTTCAGAGGCAACCATGACCATCATCAAGTCCACAGGCTCACCGTCACAAGCGTCGAAGTCTATGGGCTGCTCAAGCTTCAGGAAGGCGCACACGGGGGATTCAATGGAACTCAACCTGCAGTGTGGAATGGCGGTTCCAAATCCAAGCCCGGTGCTTCCAAGGTGCTCGCGTTCCATGAGGCGCGAGAATAGGCGATGCTCGACCACCCCTTCGCAATGCCCTGCGATCAGCCGAGCCGCCTCTCTCAGCACTTGCTTGCGCGTGGTGCCGGGGAACTGGGCGCGGGTAAGCCGCCTGTTGAGCACTGAGTCGAGCGTGATCGGCATGCGAATATCCGCTTCAGTGTTTGCCTTGACGGCGCTCCACGCGTTTTTCCTTTTGCTTGAGTATCTGCCGGTCTACCTTGTCAGTCAGCAAATCAATCGCCGCGTACAGGTCGTCACTATCGGCCTCGGCGAAGATCTCCCCACCAAGACCATGCAAGGTGGCCTCGGCGCGATGATGATGTCTGTTCACACTGATCATCACATGCACGTTGGTGACGTGCTCGTCGTGTCGTTCTATGCGTCTAAATTTTGAACTAATATAGTCCTTGATCGCATCGGTCACATGCATGTGAAGTCCGGTGATACTCAACTGCATAGAGTGGTTCTCTTAAGTACTGAGATCATCGCGCATTGTACACTTCACATCACTACTCGCCCCCCTCAACACTCTAGGACAACGCCCCGGTTGCGGGCGCGGGGAATGGGTGAGCACACCATGGGAGACGACATGGCGGCTCGTTGCTATAGTGTCAAGGAGGGCGAGCGATTACCACTTCACCTTCGAGGCGGAAGCTTGCGCACGAGTCCGGATGGCGGCACTCACCTTACGCGGCGGGCGCTCGACGAAGGAATGGCCAGCGCCTCTCGGTATTTCGCCACGGTGCGTCGAGCAACGCGAATACACTCGTTGCTCAAGGCCCGCACAATGCTTGAATCGCTCAAGGGATGCCTTGGGTCTTCTTCGCTGACGAGCTTCGCAATGCGAGCGCGTATGGCGACGCTCGATACTTCACTTCCGTCGTGAGTGGCGAGTGCTGGCGGGAAAAAGTGCTTGAGTTCAAACATGCCGTGCGGTGTTTGCATGTACTTACCGGATGTTACGCGAGAAACCGTGGATTCATGCAACCCCAGCACGTTTGAAATATCCTGCAGCACGAGGGGCACCATGGCCTCTGGCCCCTTCTCTAGGAAAGCTCTTTGCCTGAGAACGATTTCGCCTGCAACCCGCAGCAGGGTCTCGCCCCGTCCGCGCAGGCCGCGAAGAAACCACCGCGCTTCCCCGATCTTTTCCTTGAGGTATTGGTTGTCCCCGCTGCTATTGCCTCGCTGAATCATGCGCGAATACAGCGGATTGATGCCAAGGCTGGGCCAGGCGTCAGGGTTGAGTTCCACTCGCCATCTGCCCTCATGCTTACGAACAACCACGTCGGGCACGACAAAGCTCTCCCTCTCGCCGCGCATGCCACGTCCCGGTCGAGGATTGAGTGACAGAATGAGCCTGAGGGCTCGCGATGCGTCCGCCTCACTTGCACCGGCCGCCTTCGCGAGCTGCCAGGTATCCGGCTGAATCAGCAGCGACAAGTGATCTTCCACGAGGATAAGCGCGAGTCTGCGGCTCGGCTCGTCCTCAGTGATTTCACGCAACTGCAGGCGCAAGCACTCGCCAAGGTTTCGTGCCCCGACTCCGGCCGGTTCGAAGCCCTGCACGGCACAGAGAACGGACAGTGCTCGAGATTCGGAAACTGGCGTATCTTCCAGACCATCCAGGATAGTCCCAAGCGGTTCTGTCAGCCATCCGTCCTCATTGATTGAATAGATAATGGCACGGGCGACTCCTTGGTCTTCAAGAGGAATTCGGCTGGTTTCCAACTGCCACAACAAATCATCAATAAGAGAAATCGGTTGTGTCTGGCTAGCCGAACTGTCTAGCTCTTCGCGCAGGCTCGCCTGGCGGGGCGCCGCGTCGAGCCAGGTGTCTTCCCAGACGGTATCCACCGGCAGTTCTTGAGGGAGGGATTCCTGCTCAAATACCTCCCCCATTTCCGATTCTTCGAGGCTTGGAGCTTCCTCGCCCACAACCTCCGTCTCACTTGCGTCGCCCGGTTCGATATCCTCCAAGTCACTCGCGAGTTCGAGCATGGGGTTGGATTCCAACAGCTGTTGAATCTCACTGCGAAGCTCAAGAGACGATATCTGTAGGAGTCGAAGAGACTGCTTGAGTTCAGGCGTAATGGCAAGCTGCTGACGCAGCTTCATGGAGAGGGATTGACGCATCGCCATCCCTACATGGTGAAATCTTCGCCGAGAAAGACCGCTCTTACTTGGCTGTCGGCGAGAATACTCGCGGGGTCTCCCTCGGCGATTCTTCGCCCGCCGCCGATGATGAGCGCCCGGTCACAGATGGAGAGGGTGTCTCGCACATTGTGGTCTGTGATGACGATGCCGATCTTTCTGCGAGTAAGGTCACCGATAAGATGTTTGATTTGCGCGACCGAAATTGGGTCCACGCCGGCAAAGGGCTCATCGAGCAGAATGAACTTCGGATCGCTGGCAAGCGCCCTGGCGATTTCCACGCGCCGTCGTTCACCTCCAGAGAGTGTGCGGCCAAGCTGTGAGCGAATGGCACCGAGATCAAACTCATCGATAAGCTGTTCAACCAGACCATGCGTCTCCTCTTGATTGAGATCCGAGCGTAGCTCTGATATCGCGCGGATGTTCTCTTCAACACTCAATCCTCGAAAGACGCTGGCTTCTTGAGGCAGATAGCCAAGACCGGCGCGGGCGCGCGCGTGTATCGGCTCTTGGGTGATGTCCCTCTCTCCTATCAGGATGCGGCCCTTGTCGGGTCGTACCAAGCCCATGAGCATGCTAAAGCAAGTGGTCTTGCCAGCGCCATTGGGGCCAAGAAGGCCGAACACTTCTCCCTGGCCCACTAGCAGGGAGACATCGTTGACGGCTGGGGTGCCGCCGAATTGCTTGCTTAGGTGCTCGGCTTTTAGCGTCATGGCGGGTCCGATTGCGAATCTTCGTCTTCCTCGCCTTCAAGGTTGCTGAGGAATCGTCCTGGTAGCTTCATTTGCACTTGGCCAGCGGCCTCGGTTCTGCCGCGCGCGATATCGTAGAGAATTGAATCTCCTCGGAACTCGACCTCCGACTGCTCGAGCACGGCGTTGCCGGTCAACTGGATTGTTTGCGCCTGAATGTCGTACACCATCTCATTGGCGATGGCGGTGACCTCCGGCTCTTCGATTTGAATACGCTGCGAATAGGAGACCGGTTCGCTTGAGTCCCCCTGGCTGGCAGAAATCTGAACAACCTGTCCGCCTTCTCGTTTCGCGCGCAAAATCTCGGCGCCAAGCTTGAGGCTGCCCTGCGAGAGGGTGACGCTGCCTCGGTATGTGATTTCTCCGCTATTCTCGTCGAGACTGGCGCTGTCTCCGGTGATCACAATCTCTTGAAGTTTGTCCTCCTCCAAGCAAAGGGCGTAGGTTGGCATCAACGCCAACACCACCGACATACCACGGCTGATCGGCGCAAGCTTCACTGATAGGCTCCTGCTGGTTGAATTTGAGTGTGCACTGGCTGCTCTGAAGTGGAGCCAAGCAAGAGTATCTTCTCATCAAGGTTGAGTTCAAGGTTGGCGGCGCGTGAATGCGCGGAGCTTGATCGTATTCGCACACTTTGCGGGGCGGAAATGTGGCGCCCGCCCTCGGCGATCAACAGAGATTCAGT
>CAZNYE010000264.1:0-3988 GCA_964577185.1 uncultured Pseudomonadales bacterium
TGGTTCGCCAGCCGCGGACAAGAGCTTGACGGATCTGCGGGCAACGGGTGGTTCCAGACCAACCCGCGAGAAATCGAGCAGGCTGTGCACAATCTTGTTGTGCAGGACGATTGGGGCCAAGGCACGGGAATTCTGAAAGTCAAGGAAATCTTCGCCGCGTTCGAGGAGCTAACGAGCGAGGACTGGGCGGGAATTCCCGAAGATATCACCGACCGTCTGGACGAGTATCTTTACGGAATCCTCGATCAATGAAGACCGTGTTTGTCGACACGGTCTATTGGATTGCGATGGCACTCCCACGCGACCCGTGGCGGGCTGCGGCAGAAGATGCCGAGCGGAAGCTGGGACCGGCGAAACTCGTGACCAGCGACGAAGTGCTGACCGAATTCCTCACCGCGCTGTCTCGAGGAGGGCCGCGTGTGCGCCTGACCGCTGTTAACTCGGTGCGGGCTCTCATGACTGAGTCTGAGGTGCGCGTTGTTCCTCAAACCAGAGAATCGTTCCGAGCGGCGCTGTATCGCTACGAAGCCCGGCCCGACAAGGCGTACAGCCTTCAAGATTGCGCGTCCATGACTATTATGGAGGCGCAAGGAATCGATTCTATTTTGACCAATGACCGTCATTTCGAACAGGAGGGATTTACCGTTTTGATGAAGCGGGAACTTGTCGGTTGATGGCATCGAGACTCACGAAATCGCAGGTTGCCAATTGATTTTGTGAATGACACTCTTAGCTATTGGAACCTTGTTTTGACCACCACGAGAGGAAAGTCCAATGGCGCACACTCACGATCATGAAATCGTATCCATTTATCCATTCACCGATTCAGAAGTCGACCAGCTCATGACACACGCGAACGAATGCGTGCTCATGTGGGCGACCAAGGATGGCTGGCCGGTGGGGGTGACCCATGCCTTTGTCTGGCGAGACGGCAAGCTCTGGATCACTTTTGCTGCACATCGCCACCGGGCCGCCGCGATTCGTCGCGACAATCGAGTCTCGGTCAATGTCAGTAGCACAAGCTATGCGCCCGGTGCGTCGCAGGACTTGCCAACAGGTGCAATCACCGTCAAAGGGACCGGAGAGTTCTTTGAAGATGATGAAACAAAGCAGTGGTTCTACGCGGCGCTCGCCAAAAAGGTCAGTCCGCACAGTGAAGAAGGTGAAGCTGCGTTTTACAGTCTGCTCGACTCTCCCTTAAGAGTCATACTCGCGGTGACACCCGTGAAACAGATCATGTACAACAGCAAGAAAGCGGGGGCGCATATGGCGGGCACCATCTCGGAAGAGGAACTCGGCGAGCGCCTGCCCGTGGACAAGGAGCGGATGAACGAGGAGCGCGCGCGACGCGGATTGCCTTCCCGCTAGGTTGAAGAGACGACATCAGGACAGCCCTTTCATTCGACCATCACTTCGCTTTCACCGGCTTCCGCATGCACGGATAGTGAGGCTATCGTCGCTGGCATAATGCGCGCTTCAAATCGCCTTGTTGCTCGATGCGTCGAATCTTGCCTGTCATTCTTCTTTGTGCCCTAGGCAACGCTGCCCTTGCGCAAGAATTGCTGGAGGGTGCTGAGGCAGAGACGGACGGCGCGGAAGAAAACCTCGTGGTGAGCGCGAGACGTGTCGATAGCGACGATGTTGATGACATATTTGACCTGCTCTCCAACGGGCCATCTGATCTTGTGTTCGGACTTTCCCAATCGATTTTAGATACACCACGATCCGTGACCAGTGTCAGCGAGAAGGTCATCGACCTCTACGGCATTGAATCCACCAACGACTTCGTGTCGGTGACTCCCGGCACACAAAACGCATCTTTCTTCGGTGTCGCCGCCAGCCCAGACATGCGCGGGTCACTTGGGGACGTGTACTTTCGCGGCGTGCGACGCTTGGTGAACGCGGGCGGCTGGGTCACGCTCATTGGCGCGACCAGTCGAGTGGATGTAGTCCGCGGCCCAGCTTCGCCGATTCACGGACCCGGCTCGATCGCCGGCTACCTCAATTTCGTGCCCAAGACCGCGAGGGCCGAAGAGGGACGCTTCATCCAAAAGCCGGTGGGCGCTGTTTCGCTCACCGCCGGCTCATGGAATCGACGTCAAGTGGAAGCCGAAACGGGAGGCCCCATCAGCCTGTTCGGCAACCCAGGCGGTTACCATTTGTTCGGCTATTGGGAAGACACAGAAAGCTACTACAACTACCTGCGCAACAATCGTCAACGAATGCTGCAGGGATCCCTGGTGGTCGACCTCACCGATTCGGTGTGGGTCGAGTCCGGCATCCAGTACCAAGAGTGGAGGGGAGCGGAGAACGCCGGCTGGAACCGGCTCACTCAGGAGCTCATCGACACAGGCACCTACCTTGCGGGCTCACCACTCGTCAATTTGGATGTCAATGGCGACGGGGGCATAGGGCAAGATGAGATCACCTCCTTCAGTCCGAACAACATGCTCAATATCTTCACGCCCTACGGATCTGGGAGCGGGTTTTTTGACAACGACCAGGAGGCGCAGGCGCTCCGCCTCGACCCAGCCACAGTTCGGCATGTGCAAATCGGCACCGATGAGTGCCTCTGTTCACCGAGTGATGACGGCGGAGCCGAGAGTTTCGCCTTCTACTTCGATGTCTTCTCAGAGTTCGAAGCAGGACTCGAAATTCACCAAAAGCTCTTTATCGACTATGCGGACAGATACATTCTCGTCAGCTACGGCTTTTCCCAAGCGCACGAAACAAAGCTGCTCGAAGAACGGGTCGAAATTCGTCTGAAGGAGCGCCAGATTGGGCCCTTGAAGGTTGACTTGGCTGTCGCGCCCAGCTTTCGCTATTACAACACCAAAGCACAGCAGGACTTCGCATTCGAATACTTTGATCGACGAGATATCTCAGCGCCACCATCACATCTTGACGTGCGTCATGCATCTTGGAGCAATCCGCACGCGAATCCCTACAACCGCAATCTTGAAACGGACGCGCTCGATACCGCGTTGGCGAGCCTTGCCAACATCTCCTACGGAAAGTTCGCCCTGCTGCTCGGCTGGCGCTGGGACAGCTATGACGTGACCAGTGAGAACGCGCACACGGCGTTTGCCTTTGAGGAGCCAGGCGTCAAAGTCAGCAACCGACAAAGTGAAGTGGCCTGGAATGCGAGTCTGAGCGCCAGTCTCGGTAACTTCCGACCCTATGCCACCTTCGCAAGGCAGCCGGTCATCCTCAGCGGCCAATCCGGCGAGATAGATGTCAACAATGTGCGCACCAATCCACTCAACTCGTCTGAACTCAAGGAGCTGGGCATCAAGTACCAAGGATTCGATGGTGCCCTCTACGCCGGCCTCAGCTATTACCAGCAGCAACGCAAGCAATACTCAGACCAGACCGGGGAAAACCTCGCTCTCTACGGAGAAGGGACGGAATTCGAACTGCGGGCCCTTATTGGAAAGCGCCTTGGCCTTCTATTGACAGCGACCAACGCCAAGATAGAACGTCGACCCCTGACCGGCAGGTTCATTTTCGCCCCGCCCGCGGTGACTCGATTCGCACCCGAGAATCAATATGGCGGAACGGTGGTTACCGTGCTGCCCGCCGGGGACAGTCGCTTCCGAGACCGAGGCGCCATCCCCGAATCGGTCTACGGCATTGGAATGAGCTATGCCTTTGATTGGGGATTGTCATTGAATCTCGTGGCCACGCGCGTGAGTGAAGTCCATTCCGGCGTCGCCCGAACCGTGGAGCTTCCTGGCTATACCCTGGTCAATGCATCGGCATCTTACGAGCGGGGTCCCTGGCAAGTGCGCTTCAGCGTCAAGAACGCGCTCGATGAACGTTACTTTCAAGGCAACTTCCCGCATATCTTCGGAGACGTGGTGGTACTGCCTCGTCTTCCGCGCAACTGGCAGCTCACCCTCACGCGCAAGTTCGGCCCCTAGGCATCAGAGCGCACAGCTCACAGGTATGGTAAAAGACCAGCAATTCTCATTATGGCTGCGAACAC
>CAZNYE010000265.1:0-5911 GCA_964577185.1 uncultured Pseudomonadales bacterium
CATAGGAAAACTCCTTGGAGACGTGATCGAGGTGCGGGCGCCCGGTGGAGAGATTTCGTACGAGATCCTCAAGGTTGAACACATATGAGCCCGAGGCCTTCTTATTCCCACTGGCGAAACAAGCCAGGCGGGGACGCATTCGCGCGTGACGCCGCCGCGCGGGGGTTGGGCTCTCGAGCCTGGTTCAAACTCGAAGCGCTTGACACTCGATTCGGGCTGATTCATCTAGGTGACAAGGTGCTGGAACTTGGCGCGGCGCCCGGTGGCTGGACGCGATATGTTGCAAAGCGCAAGGCGAGGGCCTTTGCATGTGATCAGCGCGAAATGGAAGTGCCCGCCGGGGTCAACTTTCTGTGCGCTGAAGTCGAAAGCCGGGCTTTCGTAGACTGGTCTCAGGCGCATGCGCCGTACAACCTCCTGCTCTCTGATATGGCACCCAACATGTCTGGCATAGGTGTTCGCGATATGGCGTGTGCGCAGTCTCTCGTGGCGTTCGCCTGTGGGACTGCCGAGAAGGTGCTCGCGCCCGGCGGCGCATTGGCTGTCAAGTTGTTTCAGGGAGAGCCGCTTGAGTACTTCCGCTGTTGGGCAAAACACCTGTTTGAGGGAGTTCGGCTTGCGAAGCCGCGCGCTTCGCGCTCCGAATCGAGTGAAGTCTACGGTGTGGGTCTGGGCAAAACTCAATAGGCTCGCGTCTAAACCCAGCACACCGTCTTCGCTAATCGGGTGATTGGGGGCATCCTGCCATTGGCGGCTTTCTTCGCTATTGGACCCAGGGCTGACGTCGTGTCAGCCCGCGCGTCCCGACGGCGCATGCGCCGTCTTATTCGGCGAGCGCCCTCTTGGACTTGTATACTTCACCCTCAAATAGCAACTATCAACCTTAAAGCGGCACGCCAGTGAAATTCAGCGACCTCGGAAGAAGCCTCATCTGGTGGCTCATCATCGCCATGGTGCTGGTGTTTGTGTTCAATTCCTTCAATTTTAAGGCCGAACCAACCGAGGTCAGCTATTCCCAATTTGTCACTGAGGTTCAGAACAACCTAGTGCGTGAGGTCACCATGAGCGACATCACCATTCATGGTCGGCGTAAGGACGGCACCACCTTCCAGGTGATTCGCTACGGCATCGAAGATGCAAAGCTCATGGACGACCTCATCAATCATGGCGTGGAGGTCAAGAGCCAGCCGCCGGACAGGTCGAGCTTTTGGGAACAACTCCTGCTTGCCAGCTTCCCGGTGTTGCTTATCATTGGCATATTCGCGCTCATCATGCGCCAGTTGCAGAGCGGTGGGCGCGGTGGTGGCCCGATTTCCTTTGGTCGGTCTCGCGCAAGACTCTTGTCAGAAGATCAAATCAAGACCACCTTTGAAGACGTGGCCGGAGTGGATGAGGCCAAGGAAGATGTGCAGGAACTTGTTGAATTCCTGCGGGACCCTACGAAATTTCAAAAGCTCGGCGGCCACATTCCTCGTGGCGTGCTCATGGTTGGACAGCCGGGAACCGGTAAGACGCTGCTCGCCAAGGCGATCGCCGGCGAGGCTAGAGTGCCGTTCTTTTCCATATCTGGATCCGACTTTGTCGAGATGTTCGTGGGTGTGGGCGCTTCTCGGGTTCGTGACATGTTTGAGCAGGCCAAGAAGCAGGCACCCTGCATTATTTTTATTGATGAGATTGATGCTGTTGGGCGGCACAGGGGAGCGGGGCTCGGAGGCGGCCATGATGAGCGAGAGCAAACCCTGAATCAATTGCTCGTGGAAATGGATGGATTCGAGGCCAACGACGGAATCATAGTGATTGCCGCGACCAACCGACCGGATGTTCTCGACCCGGCGCTCCTGCGCCCGGGTCGCTTTGACCGCCAGGTGGTGGTCGGATTGCCTGATATACGCGGACGCGAACAGATCCTCAAGGTTCACATGCGAAAGGTCTCCTTGCATGCGGATGTTGAGCCGAACATCATTGCGCGCGGAACGCCGGGCTTCTCGGGTGCGGATCTTGCGAACCTGGTCAATGAGGCCGCGCTTCTGTCCGCTCGCGCCGGAAAATCTTCGGTTGACATGGAAGAGTTCGACCGCGCCAAAGACAAGATCATGATGGGGGCGGAGCGGCGCTCCATGGTGATGTCGGAGAAGGAGAAGCGGAATACCGCCTATCACGAAGCGGGGCATGCAATCGTTGGCTATACCGTGGATGAGCATGACCCGTTGTACAAGGTCACCATCATGCCGCGCGGACGCGCGCTCGGGGTCACCATGTTCCTTCCCGAGGAAGATCGCTATTCGCTCAGTCGCCGCGCGCTGCATAGCCAGATATGCGGTTTGTTTGGAGGGCGTATCGCCGAACAGATGGTCTTGGGGGACGATGGTGTGACGACTGGTGCGGCCAATGACATAGAACGTGCGACATCTCTGGCGAGATCAATGGTGACCAAGTGGGGGTTCTCGGACAGCATGGGTCCCTTGAAGTACGATGAAGATGACCAAGAGGTGTTCTTGGGCCGGTCGGCGACCACCAAGATGCGAACCGTTTCGAGCCGTACGGCGCATGAGATTGACCAGGAGGTTCGCCGCATTATTGATGAATGCTACGCTACTGCCGAACAAGTGCTCACTGAGAACCAAGACAAGCTGCACTTGATGGCCGAAGCACTCGTTGAGTATGAGACGCTGGTGTTCGAGCAGATCGAAGATATCATGCAGGGTCGGCCGGTCAGGTCTCCGGAAAATTGTGGCCGTGGTCGCGCACCATCCTCGTCGCGTGCCAAGACGCAGAGGCATGGTGCATCCACTGGTGATTCGCGGCAAGATTCTGGGAAGGCCGCGCCGAATGTCGGGCGACCGGCCGAAGAAGTCTAGCCGCGGCGATTCCCAAACATGAAACTCCGCTGGTTCGGTACCGACGGTATCCGCGGAAGGGTCGGTACGCCACCCATGACACCGGAGTTTTGCTTGCGTCTCGGTGCTGCCGCTGGTCGTGTATTTGGACAGGGAAGTACCCTGCTCATCGGCACGGACACGCGCATCTCGGGATACATGCTGGAGTCCGTCCTCGAAGCGGGCTTGGTGTCCTCTGGAGCGAACGTATTGCTTGTAGGGCCCATGCCAACACCGGCGATCGCCTACCTCACCAGCGCGTTTCGTGCGGATGCGGGGATAGTGATCAGCGCTTCTCACAACCCCTACCACGACAACGGCATCAAGTTCTTTGATGGGCAGGGGGAGAAGCTCTCAGACTCCAGGCTGGAGGCGATTGAGCGCGAGCTTGAGGTTGGGCCGCATTGTCTGGCCGCGGAACACCTCGGCAAGGCCAAGCGTGTGGACGATGCCCTTGGGCGTTACATCGAATACTGCAAGGCGAAGTTGCAGCGAGGCATTTCGCTCAAGAACCTGCGAATCCTTGTGGATGCCGCCCATGGCGCCTGCTACTTGGCCGCGCCTTCGGTCATGTCCGAGCTCGGTGCCGAAGTCATTGCGATTGGCAATGCTCCAGATGGGCTCAATATCAATCTCGATTGTGGCTCCGTGCATCCGCAAACCCTCGCGAGGGAAACCAGTGCGGAGGGTGCCGACTTTGGACTGGCCTTTGATGGCGACGGGGACCGCCTGATCATGGCAGATAGCTCAGGTCAAATTTATGATGGTGATGCATTGCTGTATCTGCTTGCCGCCAGCAAATTCAGGCGGAACGAACTGCTTGGTGGTGTCGTGTGTTCTGAAGTGTCAAATCTTGGATTAAGCGAGGCATTTGCTCGACTGGGTATAGCGTCAAAAAGTGTTCCTGTGGGTGACCGAAACATTAAGAAGGAGTTGGTCTCCTGTGGTTGGTCGCTCGGCGGCGAACCTTCGGGGCACATTCTCATGCTGGATTTGGCCTCATCTGGAGACGGACTGCTGACCGCGTTACAGGTGCTGCAAACGGCGATCACTGAAGAGAAGTCGCTCGCTCGGTTGTGCGAAGGCTACGAGCCAGTGCCGAGCGTGCTGCGCAATGTTCAGGTAGCCTCGCCCGATGGTGTGGTGGAACACCTGCGCGCGAGCGGTGCGATCAGGGAGGCTGAGCAAACCCTTGGCGAAGCGGGGCGCCTATTGGTGCGTCCCTCGGGTACCGAGAAGGTGGTTCGAATTCTTGTTGAGGGCCGTGACGAGCGTTTTATTGGCTCCGTGGCGGAACAGCTTGTGCAGAGGGTTGAGTTGGCATGAGACGACGATTACTTTGCGGCAATTGGAAAATGAACCTGGATCGTGCCGGTGTTCGGACGCTGGCCGCAGAGCTGAAGAAGAGTGCAAGCCCACTCTGCGAGTCCGAGGGTCTTGACCTGGTGCTCTTTCCTCCCTTCCCATATCTCGAGTCGGTTGCAGAAGTGTTGCAAGGCTCGCCAATACAACTTGGTGCGCAAAATCTCCATCAAGCAGAACGCGGGGCGCACACCGGAGAGGTATCGGCTTCCATGCTGGTGGATGTGGGATGCAGATTCGTTATAGTTGGACACTCTGAGCGGCGCCACGGTTTGAGTGAAGGCGATGACTTGGTTGGACGCAAAGCCGAGGCTGCACTCAATTCAGGATTAACGCCCATCATATGTGTTGGCGAAACAGGAGCAGAGCGGGATGCCGGTGAGACGTTCGACGTGCTGGAGAGGCAACTTAAGGGAGTGACAGAAGTCTTAGGTGCAAGCGATGCGCTCGGCAGTTGCGTAATCGCCTACGAACCGGTGTGGGCGATCGGCACCGGGCGCGTGGCCACACCGAGAGAAGCGCAGGAGGTGCATCGGCATGTTCGAAGCTTTCTCGGTCAGGTGGGTAGATCCTTGCCGCTACTTTATGGCGGAAGCCTAAACAGCGATAATGCAACTGCGTTGTTCGCACAGGCCGACATTGATGGTGGCTTGGTGGGCGGCGCATCGCTCAAAGCGGAAGTGTTTTCGCGAATGCTGCTCGGCTTGAGAGACGCAACAAGGGACTGAATGAAAATGAAGCGATACCTGCGATTGACACCATGACCATGCTTGAAACCGGCCTCGTAGGCCTGCTTATACTGATTGCCCTCGCGCTTGTCACGCTGGTGCTGTTGCAGCGTGGCAAGGGTGCTGACATAGGTGCGGCCTTTGGTAGCGGCGCCTCCAATACCGTGTTCGGAAGTGCGGGGTCGCTTTCATTTCTCACCAAGGCAACGGCTTGGTTGGCCGTTGGGTTCTTCCTCGTGTCCTTCGGTCTTGCCTACACCGCGCGGGAGCGGGCTGAATCCGTGAGCGAAGTCGGTATCCCGCAAGTGGAGCAGGCCTCTGAGGCAGATTTCGAAGACCAGGCGCCAGAAGACGAGGAATATCCGCAGATTCCAGACTTTATCGACGATTCAGACCCTGAATTCGAAGAAATCCCCGAGTTGCCGCCGGATTTGTAGGTATGATTTGTAGATATATGGGGGGGGTCTCGCGTTACTGTCCGCCAAAATCATGGCAAAAGTCTCACAAGAGTAGACTTAAATTCCCATTGACTTGTCTGTTATCGCGTGTGAGAATTTAACTCCACCAGCACAGCCACAGGCGTACAATCCGTGAAGGCAGATGTTTTGGCAGTCCAAAAGATGGCCAACGGCATGAAATCGGCCGGCATGGATGACGCGCACGCCTTGGCCGTGGTTGAAGCCATTGCCGAGGGACTGCAAGCATTTGCTTTGACGAGGGACGACATACGCGAAGTAGTGGCGGAAGAAATCGCGCCGATTCACGGTCGGCTCGACGGAATGGACAGCCGGCTTGACGGAATCGACGGCCGGCTCGACGGAATGGACAGTCGGCTTGACGGAATCGACGGCCGGCTTGACGGAATGGACAGTCGGCTCGACGGAATCGACGGCCGGCTTGACGGAATGGACAGTCGGCTCGACGGAATCGACGGCCGGCTCGACG
>CAZNYE010000266.1:0-3944 GCA_964577185.1 uncultured Pseudomonadales bacterium
GTTCCGCGACGTGCTGGAGATCGCCCGGTTGCGCACGCCTTCGGTCAGGGCGACGATGTCGGTGAAGGTGCCGCCGATGTCGACACCGACTCGATAGATTGGTTTCTGTTCGTTCATTTTTCGTTATCTACCAGTGCGTTATGTGTCCTGTATCTCACCTGCGGATGACGCAATCAGACCATCCGCAATCGTACCGTAAGCGGATTTCGCTCAACTTGGGGTCCAGCGCACCGAGGGCGCGTCCTGTCGTTTGCAACCTCCTGCATGGCTCTCCTGAAGCTATCCTACACATTCCGGGTCAGCATCATTCGCGTCGTGAAGCGGGTAGAGAACGGTACGGGGTTGCGGGCCACGGTATCAAGCGGTCGCTTCCGGTCCAGAATAATTCTTCCAGTGCTGGCGGAGGTTTCCGAGAACACGGGGGCCAGTCGTAGCACACCGTAAGCGCAGAGGGAGCGTGTTCGCTATAACCAGAGCGCCGCCGCGCGACAGTCCTGTCATGCGGTCTGGTGCACTTGGAGAATTGCCGCTCGGCGGCTTGTGGGCTCCGGCAGGGAGAGGGCATGGATGGGCTGTCGCAAAGGGTGGGTAGTGGCCTGCACGCACCTCCCTGCCCCGAACAAAATCTTGTCCCTATGGTGAATCGAGGAGGTCTCAGAGAGGGAATTGTTCATCTGGCGTACCGAGCCATACTTAGAATACTCTGATTATGTATCGGAGCTCCGTATATGCCGGTCTATTGTCAACGATTTGACTCGCGGCAGGGGTGTACAACTTGGCGCTCGTCGCTCCCCTAGTGAGAAGAGGATAGTGTCCTTCCCCTTGGTTTCCTATGCCATTGTCCCAGTCATCCACTCGAAGTTTATTGTCAGTTGCGTTGAATGAATACCACTTCTTGGCGTTGAATTCACTCCAAACATGTGATTGACTTATGGTGGCGTCGTCGTTGCTTCCTGATGACAACTGATTTCCATCTATTGGCGCTTCGGTTACTCGTATTAACTTCCCCTTTTATTTGGGTTCTTGCCTGCCTCCGTCCACGGCATTTGCATCTATGGAGAGAGGACTATGTTCCGGAATGGTTTGGCCATCGCACACAATCTTTCCCTTCGGTATGTCGGTGGCCAACCAAAAGAGCGCGACTATTGTACCTATAGATACATCACGGTGTGTTTCACCAGATTGATCGTCGATACCGTTCACCGTCATTCTTTTCTTCTGGAGGTATTGGTCGCCACAGACAATTGGCGCGCCGCGGATGATTACTTGATCACGGTCAAATAGATTGTTGTCACTGCGACGAGAAGTATAGCAATCGATGCGAGGACGGACACTGGGTCGTGTCGCAGGTTCCACAGTTTCGACCAATTGATCATTCTCATCTTCAGCTGGTTTGTACGTTCAGGCCCAGTTGGATATCGCCGATTGAGGCAACTTGGCCTTTCGGCTCGTGGGCAGGGTCATGTTCTAAGGGAGCATTTCCGAAACGCGAGTCTCGGAAAGCGGTTAGGTAGTATTGGCGATACGATTGGAACGCGGTTGCGTAGCGGTGTCGTTCGCGCCGTTGGTCGAAGGTCATTATCGCATGGGCTACCAACTTCCCCAGGACGCCACTGCGCAGATTCTCCCATGGCTGCCGAACCTAGGGTAACGGACCGCACCTCCCTGCCCCGAATGTGACTCTGTACCGCGTCGCGATTCGAAACCACAGCCGACGAGCCATGATCTGAACGCGATCGACACTTGTGGCCGAGAGTGGGACGACCACGTGGTCTTTCACCGTGCAATCCCAGTTTGCCCGCGCGGTTTGCGGTCCACACGTTTCTCGCCTACAGCTATCACTATGAGATCGGAAGGTACGTTTTCGATTGGGTGGTGGCGAAATCCTGCTGAGAAATCAAGACCTGCTTCTTCCATGCTAACCTTCAATGTGGCAAGTGCTATTGCTGTTGGTGAGTCATGCCTCAAGTCTTTCTGCATGCTTGCCATTAGACCAGCGTGCGACGATGTTCGAACCGTCAAATCTCGTGTGATTCGAACTGACATACCCCGTTGGAGAGCGGACGTATGAGCGTTGGTGTAGACCCAGCCGGCTTCATTGAGAATCCGATATATAGCCCATAGTAGTCTCTGTGATTCACTATCTGCGAAAACCGTCAAGTCATATAGTTGGCCCGCGAATGGCGTTAGCCTGTCGACTAGAGTTTGCTGATCTTCCGGTGCAATCGTCCTCGGTTCCGTAATTCTTGCAAGCTCAAGCTGTGCTTCCTCGGCACGAGCGTTAGCCTCGGCAGCATCTTTCCGGGATTGTTCGATATTTGTGTCTGCTTCAGTCCGAAACCTCGCCAGTTCTCGATCTTTGGCAGCGTTCACCAGATTGGTCAAATAGGAAAGTGTTAGTGCGCCCAACGCTACGAATACAATGTAGATAAAGTTGGACCACCACAGCACTTTGGCTGAAACCATTATCCCCACCGTTTTGTCGATCGCGTGCTGGTCAATCGGTCCAATTGGCACGTGATGCGGTCAACGGGTCGTCCTATTGCGTCAGACCTTGCAGGATCGATATTCGCAGGCACTCGCCTGTAGTGGCAACATGACACGTGGCGGCCGCAGGCATTCCTTGCGTCGACTCCCTCGATTCGGAGGCCTACCACCGTGCGCATCCTCGCACGGATGGCGTATTGGCAGTATTCCGACCGCTCCCCTTGCTCCGAACGTGATGCTATCCCGAGTCCCCAGTCGAAACTGCCACCGGCGATCCAGGACCCGTACATGATCGGCATTTGTAACCAAGAGTGGGGCGGCCGCGGGGAAGGGCGCGGGGTATAAGGACCCTGGACGTTCCCGCGTTCCAGCGGTGGCGTGTCGGCGCAGCAGAGTGGCAAAGGCGCTGCCGTGTCGCGCGGATACCTGTCCACCGGAGCCAGCCCGCTATGGGTTGAGACTGTCGCGAAGGGCGTTTGCGGCCTCGAAAGTCGGTACCCGGGTGGCGGGGACAGCGACGGGCTCACCGGTGCGGGGCTGCGCGCCTGGCGAACAGCGTGGCTCCTTGCCGTGAACTTCCCGAATCCGGCGACGGTGACGGTCTCGCGCTCGGCAAGCGCGTCGGTAATGGTGGAGGTCAGAGCGTCGAGCGCGGCGGCGACATCGGCCGTCGACAGTGACGAGCCGGCCGCAACGCGGGCACATAGTTCCGATCGGGTCATGGATGCTCTCCAATCCGGTGTTTGGAGTCGATGTTCAACGAAGCGGCGGAGGTTGTCGAGCGGCTTGGCAGTGCGCTACCGACACGAGCTGTCAGCGCCGTTCCGAATATACACGTGGACAGCCGGGATGAGGATGTTGGGCCCTTTCTGGCATCTTCTTCAGCATCTCTTTGATATCCGGTCTTCTCGCGGTCCAGTGGCCAGGGAACACTCCTCGTCGACCCCGCGATTGCTGCATTTTCGACTTGGCCGATTTCGTGCCATTTCACGCCGGCGGTAGCACGAGCGGGTAGAACCCGACTGGGAATCGGTTGAAGACACGGTTCGCGGTGCGCAGTGTACCGGCGAAATCGTGGCTCGCCGGCGCGCAGCCGACTATCATGGGCTGCGGCGGCCCAGGATGGTTCGAGGTGTCACGTCGCGATGTATGGAACTCTCCGGGTGATCCGGGGGCTCAGGCCGGGGCGCTCGACCGGCGGGTGCCGCAAGCGGCTCGGTAGCAGTTCGCGCATCATCCGCGCGCAATGGCCCGCAGCTCTGTCTCGGCCGCCTTGTGCCGCGCTTGGTCGGCGGAGATCACGCGGTGGCGTCCGAGCGTGATCCGCCTCGACCGGCCCTTCAACCAGGTCTGGACCCACATACACCTTCGATTCGGTCGGATATGCCCTGACGCCGAAGCGGGGGAGCTTGTCGTCCCAGAACACGGTGTCCTTGTCCACCACCGCGAGCGCCTCG
>CAZNYE010000267.1:0-2533 GCA_964577185.1 uncultured Pseudomonadales bacterium
AATCGAATCGGAGCAAGAGATGACCAAGTCCGAAGTCATTCTGGCTGCCATGGCAGGGGCCCACGAGGCTGCTGCGTTTGACCCTGTGCGGATTCAAAAGCTGATCTTTCTTATTGAGGAGGAAGCTGCGGAATTCATCAACGGCCCGCACTTTGAATTCAAGCCCTACCGCCACGGCCCTTTCGACAAATCGGTATTCCGAGAGTTAGAGATGCTCAATGTCCAGGGAAAAGTACGTGTGCTTTGGGGAACAAACCGACGTCACTTTGCCTTGACTGCTCGGGGTCGTGAATGTGGGAGGCCGGCATTAGATAGCCTTTCAGAGCCCCTGAGCGATTTCTTCCAGAAGTGCGCCCGTTGGGTGCTATCACAGTCACTCGGAACGCTTCTGTCGGCCATCTATGACAAGTATCCACACATGGCTGCCAATAGCGTAGCTTCCGACGTAGTAGTTCGATACCCAGGCCAAAGCCATCGATCACCCGTTCCAGACTTGATTTCAGGAGCGGCGCGTACCTTTGATCTAGCAGGCGTCTTCGATGAATTTCACACCGGGGAAGATTCCCAATCTGACCTAGAGAAGCTTCGAGAGGATTGGGCGGTTGTCGGTGACGACCTGCGCAGGGCAATGGCAGAATTCTAGGGGTGTCGAGGACTCGGGTGTGGTCTGAGGAGAGAGTGACGAAGGTCCGGCCGTCCCACCGGATTCTGGCGAAGAATCATCGAAGCAAGGGCGAGAAAACGCCGAATCCGAATTAGTGCCCGCCGACGAACCGCTGGATGGCAAACCAGTAGAACCTCCCCAAGAAGAGGGACTGGAGATAAGGCGCGAGACCTACATCGGCCCTCTCCCTCATCCCGAGCACTTGCAACGCTTTGAGGACATCCTGCCTGGTGCCGCTGACCGCATCATCAACATGGCGGAAGCGCAATCAGCACATAGAAGGGAAATGGAAGCACATACATTGAAGTCCCGCCTGAAGTTTGAGTCTAGGGGGCAGTGGCTCGCCGCAGGTATTACGCTTGCAATAGTCATCGGAGGGTTTTGGGTCATTTCTGAAGGCCGCAGTCTAGAAGGCGTAGCTCCGATGATTTCCGCTATGGTTGTGCTTGCGGGCGTGTTCATATTCGGCAAGCGAAGGCGGCAACAAGGCTCGGAAAACGAGATCACCGGTGACGCGGCCGCTTCTGCCACTCAGATTCCTGAGTTAGAGAAGGCTAAAGCAAAATCGAACGAGTGAGTTGATTCAGCGTGTTAAGAATCAACTAGCGGAATCTGCTTCGCCGCTACAAATGCAATTGCGCATCGTGGACTATGCCAGCGACGCAGGCTCCCCTTCTTATGCGAGCATTCGTATTCGCACATGTCTACGAGAACACTCTTATGGATCGTTACACAAAAGTCGTTTTGACCATCATCGCTGCGGCGCTCTGCGCACTGGTATTTCAGAACGCTATTCCGCAGGCTTCGGCTCGGACCGACTACAACTGTGGTTGGCGAACCGAGCCTTGCCATGTGTTGGTGACTAATGACGGTTGGAGAGCGGTTCCTGTGGAGATTGTGGAATAGGGTGGTCGCTTGTTGGGCTGGTCCGTGTCGGTTTGGTGGTGATTGCCGGATCCCAGCCGAGTGTGGCTTATGCCTTCGGGGACTTGGGGTTGAGTTGGGCGGCTGCGACCCTTGCCGCAACACCAGTTTCATGAAGGCCCAGTGTACAGTGCTCCTTATCAACGACTTTGCTTCATCACTCAACTTTACAGAAGACTCGGCGAGCGTCTGAAGTCTGCGGATAACCGCGTCCTGGGTCTTCGCATCCTCGAAAAACACATCCGGTCCGCCTTGTGTACTCCTGAATGTACTTAATGCACTCCAATATATGTTCGATTATTCGTCCGCATCAACACTCGGTGTCATAAGGAGATGGCCTCGAATTGTGTCACACGAACCCAACGATAATTTCTACGGCGCAGACTCAATGCCCGGCCCCACAAGAACGGACTCCTAATTCGGAGAAGCCTGCACTCATGGTCAGACCTGTCCGTTTGGTCTGTCGAGCCTGGTTTCAATTGCCCGAGAAGTGTGCTTCCACAAATTCTCGTGGGGAGACCACCGAAGCGCCACTTGGAGGGTTGTCGAGCAAGAGCTTGTCTCCCGTGATGAGTTGAGCTTCTGGAAAACTCGCAAGCAGTGCCCAAAGGTGCTGGTCCCCGGCATCAAGTGCCTTGTCTGCCGGGACAGGTGCACGCCACATCGCATTGGCTACCACCAGAGTGAGAAGTCGGTCGAGCTCTGGTGAACTGAGACGGTGCGGCTTGATCAGACTCGGGCGGCGCAATACGGCGGAGTACTCTCCTAGCAGTTCGTGGGAGAGAAGGTAGACAAGTCGACCAGTTAGCATGCCGTCGAGAATACGTGCTGGCGGAGCCTGCGAGTCCGAGCCGATGAGTCCGGATATGAAAACGCTGGTGTCGACAATAAGGACTTCGGGAGCCATCCAAGAACGTCGCTATGTGTCGCGAGCGAAGAGAGCAG
>CAZNYE010000268.1:0-1512 GCA_964577185.1 uncultured Pseudomonadales bacterium
GCCTTCTTCCACAAGGGTCGAATAGCCAAGCGGTCGGCGCAGGATTTCCTCATGGATGCACGCATCACGAGCCGCCGCGACAATGGCCTCTTCGGGCACCACTGGATTCCACAAGGTGATGTTGTCGCGCAGCGATGCGGAAAAAAGCACAATGTCCTGATCCACCATGGAGATGGACCTGCGCAGCACCTCCTCGGGAATCTCGTGCCGCAGATGTCCATCAAATAGGATTTCGCCGCGCCAGGGCTGATAGATGCCCGAGACCAGACGTGACAGGGTCGATTTCCCCGATCCGCTTGCCCCGACAACGGCGACCCGTTGACCTGGTTTGATCACAAGGTTGAAGTCCTGAATGAGCGGTGGTCGACTCTTGTTGTACCCGAAGGTGACATTGCGAAGTTCGACCTGTCCGGTGAGCTGCAAACGACCCTTGAATGTGGGGACTGACTTCGGGTCGGGGGTTCGCTGTGCGAAAATGGGGTCTTCCGCAGTCTCGGAAATATCTTCAAGGCGCTGCATATCGACTTCGAATGCTTGGCGGTTGTCGGCAAACTCCATAAAGCGCCCTATGGGTGCGAGGAACATCTCCGCGAGGATATAAATACCAACCAAAGTGCCAAGGGTCATTTCTCCGCTCATAACGAGGCTGGCACCGATGCCGAGAATCGCCGCAGCGCGCAGTGAGGCGACGAATCCGGGAAGGGCTGTGTTGATATTGCCCAATTCGGAGAAACGCTGGCGCGCATCGAGCTCGCGCGCTTGCTGGCCGCTCCAACGAGAAAAGAATCGGTCATCTGACGCCGTCATGCGCAAGCTGTCAGCATGATTCAACATCTGCATGCCGACCCCGATCAACATGCCCTGCTCGCGTTTCATCGCATGCCCCCGGTCGGTGCGAAGCACCTTGACATAGTGGGCGAGCGCAGCGTTGACGAGGGCCAGCAATACCACTATGAGCGTGAGCAGGCGGTTGTAGGCCAACATGGCAAGTAGAAACACGGCACTCATGGTCATTTCGAGAAGCACAACCAGAAACTGATCTGTCAGATTCTTCGCGCTTCTGTCGATCGAGGAGACGCGGTCGGTTAAGTCGCCGACCAGCCGGTGGGTAAAGAACTCCACTGGCAAGCGTAGCAACCGTGTGAGCCCGCTGTTGGCGCCAATCACCGAGATGCGAATGGCGAGTCGTTTGAGGAAGCGATGTTTGAACAGGGACAAGAGATAGACCAGCACGCCCCCTCCAAGCAGGACGGCCAACAATCCACCCCAAGGTCCTCGGTGTTCAAGAAGGGTGTCCACGACTAGGCTCAATGAGGCAGGCAGAATCAGCGCGAGCAGCGCGAGCATCAGCCCGCAAGCGACCGCCGCCCAAAGGCCGGTCCACGCGCCGCCAAGCCAGACAGGCAATTGTTGCAACAAGCGAGGCCGCGCGCCGCCAGGCTTGAAATCAGCTCTGCGTTGAAACGTCAGCGCAATTCGGCTGAAACTCTTTTCGAACTCTTGTGCGCACAC